>NZ_JBFAJR010000012.1:0-57923 GCF_040655295.1 Streptomyces sp. NPDC050448
GAACCCGGAAGCTAAGCCTTTCAGCGCCGATGGTACTGCAGGGGGGACCCTGTGGGAGAGTAGGACGCCGCCGAACAATCATTGTAGAAAGCCCCATACCGGGTATCCGGTACGGGGCTTTTCTGCGTTCAGGGGCGGTGCAGGTTCCTGTAGGGTCAGGAGGCATCGTTCGTACGTTCAACAGTGGAGGCCCCCGGGTGGAGGTCCAGGAGACTCGGGTTCAGACGGACCGAATTTTCACCATTCCGAACATCCTGAGCATGGCTCGCCTCGCCGGCGTGCCCCTGTTCCTCTGGCTGATTCTGGAGAAGCACGACGGCTGGGCACTGGCCGTCCTCATGCTCAGCGGGGTCAGCGACTACCTCGACGGGAAGCTGGCGCGGCGCTGGAATCAGATCAGCAGCCTGGGCAGACTGCTGGATCCGGCCGCGGACCGGCTGTACATCCTCTCCACGCTCTTCGGCCTGACCTATCGCGACATTCTGCCGCTGTGGCTCACCGGGGCACTGCTCGCCCGTGAGCTGATGCTGCTGGTCATGGTCTGGATCCTGCGCCGCCACGGCTATCCGCCGCCGCAGGTCAACTTCCTCGGCAAGGCCGCGACCTTCAACCTGATGTACGCCTTCCCCCTGCTGCTGCTCAGTGACGGTACGGGTTGGTTGGCCTGGATGGGGTCAGTTTTCGGATGGGCGTTCGCCGGATGGGGTACAACCCTCTACTGGTGGGCAGGAATCCTTTACGTGGTTCAAGTCCGCCGGCTCGTGAAGGCGGACGCCGCGGCCGATTGAGCTCGCTCGGCACCCGGCTGACGCGGAAGAGTTGCGGAGTCACCGTCCGGGACGGGTGAGGTCGGCGAGAACGTCGTCTCTCAAGGAGGACTCTTCCGACATGAAGGCCGTCGTGATGGCCGGTGGCGAAGGCACTCGCCTTCGCCCCATGACCTCGAGCATGCCCAAGCCGCTCCTGCCGGTGGCCAACCGGCCGATCATGGAGCACGTGCTCAGGCTGCTCAAGCGGCATGGGCTCAGCGAGACTGTTGTTACCGTCCAGTTCTTGGCGTCACTCGTCAAAAACTATTTCGGTGACGGCGAGGAGCTCGGAATGGAGCTCACCTATGCCAACGAGGAGAAGCCACTCGGCACTGCCGGCAGTGTGAAGAATGCCGAGGAGGCCTTGAAGGACGACGCTTTCCTCGTCATTTCCGGCGATGCGCTCACCGACTTCGACCTCACCGACCTCATCCGCTTCCACAAGCAGAAGGGCGCACTCGTCACGGTGTGCCTGACCCGGGTGCCGAACCCGCTGGAATTCGGCATCACCATCGTGGACGAGGAAGGAAAGGTCGAGCGCTTCCTCGAGAAGCCGACGTGGGGGCAGGTGTTCTCGGACACCGTCAACACCGGCATCTACGTCATGGAGCCCGAGGTCTTCAATTACGTGGATCCGGACGTTCCGGTCGACTGGTCCGGCGATGTCTTCCCGCAGCTGATGAAGGAAGGCCGGCCGATCTACGGCTACGTGGCCGAGGGTTACTGGGAGGACGTGGGCACGCACGAGAGCTACGTCAAGGCGCAGGCCGACGTACTCGAGGGCAAGGTCCAGGTCGAGATGGACGGCTTCGAGATCTCGCCCGGCGTGTGGGTTGCCGAAGGCGCAGAGGTGAGCCCCGACGCCGTGCTGCGCGGGCCGCTGTACATCGGCGACTACGCCAAGGTCGAGGCCGGCGCGGAGATCCGCGAGCACACGGTCGTCGGGTCCAACGTCGTCGTGAAGAGCGGGGCCTTCCTGCACAGGGCCGTCATCCACGACAACGTCTACATCGGCCAGCACAGCAATCTGCGCGGCTGTGTCGTCGGCAAGAACACCGACATCATGCGGGCCGCCCGGATCGAGGACGGCGCCGTCATCGGTGACGAGTGCCTGGTCGGTGAGGAATCGATCATTCAGGGGAACGTGCGGGTCTACCCCTTCAAGACGATCGAGGCCGGCGCCTTCGTCAACACGTCGGTGATCTGGGAGTCCCGCGGACAGGCGCATCTCTTCGGTACCCGCGGAGTCTCCGGGATCCTGAACGTGGAGATCACCCCCGAGCTGGTGGTCCGGCTCGCGGGCGCGTACGCGACGACCCTGAAGAAGGGGGCGACGGTCACCACGGCCCGTGACCACTCCCGCGGCGCGAGAGCGCTCAAGCGGGCCGTGATCTCGGCGCTGCAGGCCAGCGCGATCAACGTGCGCGACCTGGAGAACGTACCGCTGCCCGTGGCGCGGCAGCAGACGGCGCGGGGCAGCGCGGGCGGGATCGTGCTGCGGACCTCGCCGGGGGTGCCGGACTCGGTCGACATCGTGTTCCTGGACGAGCGGGGAGCGGACCTCTCGCTCCAGCAGCAGCGCAAGCTGGACCGGGTGTACGCGCGCCAGGAGTACCGGCGGGCGTTCCCGGGCGAGATCGGTGACCTCCAGTTCCCGGGCAGTGTCTTCGACGCCTACACGGGCTCGCTGCTGCGGCGGGTCGACACGACCGGGATCGCCGATTCCGGGCTCAAGGTGGTCGTGGACGCCTCCAACGGCAGTGCCGGGCTGGTTCTGCCCAGCCTGCTGGGCCGGCTCGGCGTGGACGCGCTGGCGATCAATCCGGGGCTCGACGAGTCCAGGCCGACGGAGACCACGGAGTCCCGGCGGGCCGGTCTGGTGCGGCTCGGGGAGATCGTGGCCTCGGCGCGGGCCGCCTTCGGGGTGCGGTTCGACCCGGTGGGGGAGCGGATCTCCCTGGTGGACGAGCGCGGGCGGATCATCGAGGACGACCGGGCGCTGCTGGTGATGCTCGACCTCGTGGCCGCGGAGAAGCGCAGCGGCAAGGTGGCGCTGCCGGTGACCACGACCCGTATCGCCGAGCAAGTGGCGGCGTACCACGGGACGCAGGTGGAGTGGACGACGACCTCGCCCGACGACTTGACGCGGGTGGGCCGGGCGGAGAACACGATCTTCGGCGGGGACGGCCGGGGCGGATACATCGTCCCGGAGTTCAGCAGCGTCTTCGACGGATCGGCGGCCTTCGTCCAGTTGATCGGGCTGGTGGCCCGGACACAGCTCACGCTGAGCCAGATCGATGCGCGGATACCGCGAGCCCATGTACTCAAGCGGGACGTACCGACTCCGTGGGCGGTGAAGGGGCTCGTGATGCGGCGGGTCGTGGAGGCGGCCGGGGACCGGCAGGTGGACACCACGGACGGTGTGCGGGTGGTCGAGGCCGACGGGCGGTGGGCGCTGGTCCTGCCGGATCCGGCGGAGGCGGTCACGCACCTGTGGGCCGAAGGCCCCGACGACGCGTCCGCGCAGGCACTGCTGGACGAGTGGGCGGGCGTGGTGGACGGCGCCGGGCACTGAGCGCCGGACACCTTTCGGAACAGCGCAGTCCGGTGGGCCGGGTGCGGAGCACGTTGCTCCCTGTCCACCGGACGGGCGCATTCGGTGTGGGCGGCGCCGACATGCGACGATGAGCGGCATGTCGCAGCCGCCCCACAATCGGACTCCGGCGCCGTCGCCTCCCGCGCGCCCGGACGCATCCATGTCGCTGCTGACGCACGTGATGGACCACAGTCTCGACGAGGGCTATGCGGAAGCGTCGGCCCGGCGCGAGGCGGAGGGTACGGCGGGCCTGCCGCGCACCCTCAAGGCCAAGCTGGCGCTCGCCGCCGGGCTCGTGCTCGCCGCCATGGTCGTCACGCTCGGTGCCGCCCAGGCGCGGATAGCCGCGCCGGTGCTGGCCAAGGAGCGGCAGGAGCTGATCGACCGGGTGCAGCGGGCCGACGAGCACGCGGACGGTCTGGAGCAGGACATCGAGCGGCTGCGGGCGAACGTCGCGAGCCGGCAGCGTGAGGCGCTCAAGCAGCACGGCGGCGAGCAGGGGCAGCTCGTGGCGCTGCAGTCCGGAGCCACGGAAGTCCGCGGACCGGGGGTCAAGCTGGTCGTGGACGACGCCAAGGGCTCTTCGTCGGGCGGCGGTGGCAAGCCGCGGGAGAATACCGGGTTCTCGGACACGGGCCGGCTCCGGGACCGGGACATGCAGAAGATCGTCAACGGGCTCTGGCAGTCCGGGGCCGAAGCCGTCTCGATCAACGGGCAGCGGCTGACGGCGCTGTCGGCGATCAGGGCCGCGGGTGACGCGATACTGGTCGACAACAGGCCGCTGGTGCCGCCGTACGAGGTGCTGGCGGTGGGGGACAAGAAGCGGCTCGGGACCGCGTTCCAGGATTCCGCGGACGGCCAGTACCTGCACGCGCTGCAGGAGAACTACGGGATCCGCTACACCGTGTCCCCCGCGGACGAGCTGCGGCTGCCGGCCGCGTCGAGCCTGACCGTACGTACAGCTACAGCAGAAGAGCCGAAGAAGGGTGCATCGTGATCGCGGTACTGGGCCTGGTGGCTGGAGTGGTGATCGGACTTCTGGTCCGGCCCGAAGTGCCGGCCGTCGTCGAGCCTTATCTGCCGATCGCCGTGGTGGCGGCGCTGGACGCGGTGTTCGGCGGTCTGCGCGCGATGCTGGACGGCATCTTCGTGGACAAGGTCTTCGTGGTGTCGTTCCTGTCGAACGTGGTCGTGGCGGCGCTGATCGTCTTCCTCGGTGACAAGCTGGGCGTCGGCTCGCAGTTGTCGACCGGTGTGGTCGTGGTCTTCGGCATCCGCATCTTCTCCAACGCCGCGGCCATCCGCCGGCACGTGTTCCGGGCGTGAGGCCGATGAGTACGAACGACAATCCGCCCGAGGAGCCGATGGGCTCGGAGCTGCCGCCGCAGGAACGGCCGGAGCAGGGCGCGCAGCGCGACGCGCAGGCCGCTCAGCCGGCGCAGCCCGCCGGACCCGCCGATTCCACCGGACCCGCCGAATCCGCCGGACCCGCCGCAGCCGCCAAGGCTGCAGAGCCCGCGCAGACCGGCCGGCAGCGGCTGGCGGAGGGGTTGTGGCCGCCGCGTGTGAGCCGGGCCCAACTGATCGTCGCGCTGCTGCTGTTCGTCCTCGGGCTGGGACTGGCCATCCAGGTGCGGTCGAACAGCGACTCCAGCGCGCTGCGCGGGGCCCGCCAGGAGGACCTCGTACGGATCCTCGACGAGCTCGACGGGCGGACCAAGCGCCTGGAGGACGAGAAGCAGCGGCTGGAGGACCAGCGCAAGGAGCTGGAGAGCAGCTCCAACCAGGCCGAGGAGGCCCGTCGCCAGACGGTCGAGAAGGAACGCCAACTCGGGATCCTGGCCGGTACGGTGGCAGCGCAGGGGCCGGGCATCACGCTGAAGATCACCGATCCCAAGGGCCAGGTGCAGTCGGACCAGCTGCTGGACACCCTCCAGGAGCTGCGGGCGGCCGGGGCCGAGGCGATCCAGATCAATGGTGTGCGCATCGGGGCGGGCTCGTTCTTCTCGGACGAGGGCGGCGGGATCGGCATCGACGGTAAGAAGATCACACAGCCTTATGAGTTCAAGGTGATCGGCAAGCCGCAGGATCTGGAGCCTGCTCTGAACATCCCCGGCGGTGTCGTGCAGACGCTGGAGAAGGAACAGGCCACCGTCGCCGTCACACGGTCGGCGAAGATCGTTGTGGACGCCTTGCGGGCTGCGAAGCAGCCTGACTACGCTCGGTCGTCATCGTCGTGACGCGGCGCGGAGCGCGGACGGGCTCACGCGGGCTGATGCCTGCGGGGGGTCGGCGCACTGAAGTAGTGCTGCGTGGTGGAAACTGTCTGGTGGTTACGGACGTTGTGAGAATGTCCGGGTCGGCAGGTGTGTGCATTCGGAGTTCGTCCTGCCCCACGGGCGGGTCTGTTTCGTTCAAGGGGAATCGCCCGTGAAGTTGTTTGAGAAGTTGTTCGGCAAGAAGAACCGCGAGGAAAGCGGTGCAGCCAGGCACCGCACCGGGCAGGGAGAGGTGGAAGGGCAGGGCGACCGGCCGCTCTTCCGTGACGAGGTCGCCGGCGCGGGTGATGTTTCCGGCGCGCAGGGCGCGTCGTCTGTTGACCCTGCCGGTTCCGGACGCATAGGTTTCGGTGAACCATCAACCTCAAGTTCGGGTGGAGGGTTTGCCCCCGACCCGTATGCCACCAATGCCTCCGCGGGGCAGCCGCGGCGCGAGGAGCCGTCCATGTCGGCCGAGCAGGTTTGCAGCAGGTGCGGACACCGCAGCGATGCGGCCAGCCGGTTCTGCTCCAACTGCGGCGCGCCGCTGCGGGCGGGCCTGACGCCGGAGCGTGCCTCGGAGACCACGTCCACCATCTCGATCTCGGGCCTCGAGGCCTACGAGGCCGAGGTGTCGGGACAACAGCACGTGTCGTCCTCGCTGTCCCCCGAGGCCCAGGCCGCGGTGGAAGCTCTGCCTCCGGGTTCCGCCCTGCTGATCGTGCGGCGCGGCCCCAACTCGGGCAGCCGCTTCCTGCTGGACGGTGAGCTGACCACGGCGGGCCGGCACCCGCAGAGCGACATCTTCCTGGACGACGTCACGGTCTCCCGGCTGCATGTCGAGTTCCGCAGGAGCCAGGAGGGCGGCTTCACCGTCGCCGACGTGGGCAGCCTCAACGGCACGTACGTCAACCGTGAGCCGATCGACTCGGTCGCCCTGCACAACGGCGACGAGGTGCAGATCGGCAAGTACCGGCTGGTCTTCTACGCGAGCCTGCGGGGCGTCTGACCACCCTCGGACCCGGTCCGGGGGGATCCCCAGGGAAGGTTCCATGCTGCGCACCCCGACAGGCGGTGCCGGAAACGGCACCGCCGGCTCGGCCGGGCGGCTGGTGAGCATCGGCACGGTGCTCACCATGCTGCGCGACGAGTTCCCCGAAGTCACGATCTCGAAGATTCGCTTCCTGGAGGCGGAAGGGCTCGTCGAGCCCCGGCGCACACCTTCCGGATACCGCAAGTTCAGCACCGACGACGTCGAGCGGCTGGCCCGCATCCTGCGTCTGCAGCGGGATCACTACCTGCCGTTGAAGGTCATCCGCGAACAGCTGGACGCGCTCGCCCGCGGTGAGCAGATCCGTATCCCGGCGCCCACGGGGCACGGGGAATCCGTCGATCCCACCAGCCCTTCCGCCGTCTACGGCGAGGTGGGCCGGGAGCGGCCGGCCGCGGCCCGGGTGGGCCGCGCCGAGCTGATGGCCGCGGCCGAGGTGGACGAGGCGCAGCTCGCCGAATGGGAGTCGTACGGGCTGATCGGCGAGGCCCCAGGCGGCGGATTCGACGCCGAGGCGGTGACCGTGGCCCGCCTGGTGGCGGATCTGGGCCGGTTCGGGCTGGAGCCGCGGCACCTGCGGGCCATGAAGGCCGCAGCGGACCGGGAGGCGGGCCTGGTGGAGCAGGTCGTTGCACCGCTGCGCCGGCACCGCAACCCGCAGACCAGGGCGCATGCGGAGGCCACCATGAAAGAGCTCGCAGGGCTCTCCGTACGGCTCCACGAGGCCTTGGTGCAGACCGCTCTCGGGGTCCGTCTGCACTGACCTCGGGGATCCCCGAGGGGGGCCCGACTACCCAAACCTGCCGGGCAGGTCCTAGGGTTGCTGTGTGAACGAGCTCGACGTTGTGGGTGTCCGGGTGGAAATGCCCTCCAACCAACCGATCGTGCTCCTGCGTGAAGTGGGAGGCGACCGGTACCTCCCCATCTGGATCGGACCAGGGGAGGCGACCGCGATTGCCTTCGCGCAGCAGGGCATGGCCCCTGCCCGGCCGCTGACGCACGACCTGTTCAAGGACGTGCTGGAGGCGATCGGCGAGGAGCTCACCGAGGTCCGGATCACGGATCTGAGGGAGGGCGTCTTCTACGCGGAGCTCGTCTTCGCCAGCGGGGTCGAGGTGAGCGCGCGGCCTTCCGACGCCATAGCGCTGGCCCTGCGTACGGGGACGCCGATCTACGGCAGCGACGGCGTGCTGGACGACGCCGGAATCGCCATTCCGGACGAGCAGGAGGACGAGGTGGAGAAATTCCGCGAGTTCCTCGACCAGATCTCTCCGGAGGACTTCGGCACCGGGCCGCAGTGAGCCGTCGGCCGCGCCGTCCACGGGGAGTGGTCAGACCATTCGGTTAGCGTTTCCCCGATATGGGGCACGGGAAACCACTCTCAGGGTGATTATCACTCGGCGTGCCGAGTGTGGCGATCGTTGACGCACCCCTGGTGACTGCCTACCGTTCGAGTGGGCAGGTCAAGGACGGAGGGTCGGCGTGAGAGTCACGGGCGACGGTACGACCGGGGGCATCCCCGTGCGGAGTGACGGTGGGCCGTACCCGCTCCACGGCAGTGCGGCTGGTTCCGCGCGCCGTCAGCCGGAAGCGGTGCCGGTCGCGCCGGCCGGCGCGGACCCGGCACCCGAGCAGGTCGGCTACCGGGGTCCGACGGCGTGCGCCGCGGCGGGCATCACGTACCGGCAGCTCGACTACTGGGCGCGGACCGGGCTGGTGGAGCCCACGGTGCGCCCCGCTTACGGCTCCGGTACGCAGCGCCTGTACAGCTTCCGGGACGTCGTCGTCCTCAAGATCGTCAAGCGCTTCCTGGACACCGGTGTGGCACTGCAGAACATCCGGACCGCCGTCCAGCACCTGCGGGACCGCGGTTTCTCGGACCTCGAGCGCATGACGCTGATGAGCGACGGCGCCACCGTGTACGAGTGCACCTCGCCGGACCAGGTCGTGAGCCTGCTCCAGGGCGGGCAGGGCATCTTCGGCATCGCCGTCGGCGTGGTGTGGCGCGATGTCGAGAAGGCGCTGTCGCAGCTGCACGGCGAGCGGGTCGACACCGGCGAGACGGTCGTCGGCCACAACCCGACGGACGAACTGGCCGCGCGGCGCAACCGGGCCGGCTGAGCCGAGTCACCGGCCCGGCCGTGAGAGCGCCGGGCCCGGCCTCGGCCGATTGTCAGTGGCGTAAGGCAGCATCGGGGCTGTGAGAGCCGCGCCGACCATCCTGCATCTGGACATGGACGCCTTCTACGCCTCCGTGGAGCAGGCGTCGAAGCCGAGCCTGCGCGGGAAGGCCGTGATCGTCGGCGGACTCGGACCGCGCGGGGTGGTCGCCACCGCTTCCTACGAGGCCCGGCGCTTCGGGGTGCATTCGGCGATGCCGATGGCCCAGGCGCGGCGGCTCTGCCCGAACGGCGCCTGCCTGATCCCGCGGTTCAGCCTGTACCGGGCGGTCAGCGACGTGGTCATGGCGCTTTTGCGGGAGCTGTCACCGCTCGTGGAGCCGCTCAGCCTGGACGAGGCCTTCGTGGACCTGGAGGCGGGCGGTACCGCCTTCGACGCGGAATCCGCGCTGGAGACGGGACAGCGGCTGCGGGCGGGCATCCTGGCGGCGACCGGGCTCAGTGCGTCGGTCGGGCTGGCGGGGTCGAAGATGCTGGCGAAGGTGGCGTCGGAGGAGGCCAAGCCGGACGGGCTGCTGCTGATCGAGCCGGGGACGGAGCGGGCCCTGCTCGCGCCGATGTCGGTGCGGACCCTGCCGGGGGTGGGGCCGGCCACCGGGGAGCACCTGCGGCGGGCCGGGATCACCACCGTGGGGGAGCTGGCCGAGGCCGGCGAGGACGAGCTGGTCCGGATGGTCGGGCGCTCGCACGGGGTGGGGCTGTACCGGATGTCGCTGGGGCTGGACGACCGGCCGGTGGTCGCCGAGCGCGACGCGAAGTCCGTGTCGGTCGAGGACACCTTCGACGTGGACCTGCACGACCGGGTGCGGATCCGGAACGAGGTGCAGCGGCTCGCCGACCGGTGTGTGCACCGGCTGCGGGACTCGGGGCACTCGGGGCGCACGATCGTGCTGAAGGTGCGGCGGTACGACTTCTCGACCCTGACGCGCTCCGAGACGCTGCGGGGGCCCACCGACGACCCCGCCGTGGTGCGGGAGGCCGCGGCGCGGCTGCTGGAGGCGGTGGACACCACAGGCGGGGTGCGATTGCTGGGCGTGGGCGTGACCGGGCTGGCGGACTACACGCAGGAGGACCTCTTCGCGCAGTCCATGGCCGCGGAGGCGGCTGGGGTGGGCGGGGGTGCCGAGCCGGACGCTGCTGCGGAGGCCGGAGCGACGGGAGGGTCCGGCGGGCCTGGAGGACTTGGCGGGCCTGGCGGACCGGATGGCTCCGGTGGGCCAGGAGGGCCTGGCGGGCCCGCAGAGGCTCCCGAGGGTGCGGAGCCGCCCGGGGCGCCGGAGCCCGCCCCTGAGCGCCGCTGGGCGGCCGGGAGTGACGTACGGCACGCCGTGTACGGGCCCGGGTGGGTGCAGGGCAGCGGGGTCGGGCGGGTGACCGTGCGGTTCGAGCGGCCCGGATCGCCACCGGGCCGGGTGCGCACCTTCCGGGTGGACGACCCCGAGCTGGAGCCGTCCGATCCGCTGCCCCTCGTAGGGGAGCCCGCGCCGGAAGGGACGGCCTGAGGGCTGTCCCGCAATCCCCGGCGGGCGCACGACGCCGGCTGCCGCACCTCGTCCCCCAGCTAGCTGGGAGGTGCCCCCAGCGTTGTCGGGGCGCCCGGAAGCGCCCTGTAGGGGAGCGCCCCTCCGCTTTGCGATGCACCGCATCCGACGCCGCGCGCTGAGCCACCGGGGATTACGGGACAGTCCTCAGGAGGAGTCGTCGCCGTTCGCCAGGCGGCCGAAGTCGCGCTGGATGTCCGACGGGAGGGAGACGTCCAGTCCGTAGTGGTGGTAGAGCTGCAGTTCCTGTTCGGGGGAGAGGTGGCGGCCGACGCCGAAGTCCGGGGCGTCCTTGATGAGGGAGCGTTCGAAGGGGACCCGCAGGGTGTCGTCGACCACCTCGCTCGGTTCCAGGGGGACGAACGCGTCCCGGCTGAACAGGCCCGTCCGGACGGCGGCCCATTCCGGCACGCCTGTGGCATCGTCGAGGTAGACCTCGTCGACGGTACCGATCTTGGTGCCGTTGCGGTCGAACGCCTTGCGGCCGATCAGGCTGCGCGGATCGATGTCGGTCTGCACGGTCCCTCCACATGGTCGCAACTCCTCCGTAATGACAACAAAAGTGCATTTCCGGAGTGGGGGCCACTCGAGGGAGGCCGCAGAACCTCGCTGGTAGGCTGGGTGACGGCTGTTGACCCTGTGCGGGAGAGTCCTCCGAGTGAGCATGACGGAGGCGCCGAAGGAGCAAATCCTCCCCGGAATCTCTCAGGCATACGTACCGCACGCGACGAGGCCACTCTGGAAAGCAGGGGCGGGTACCGGGTGCGCAGTGCCGGTTCCCCTCCTCACCGACGGTGAAAGCCGGATCAGCGGGTCATACCGCGACTCCGGTGAAGCTCTCAGGTTGAGATGACAGAGGGGGAGGCCGTCCGGGTGCCCGCGCCGTGGTGCCCCTCGCAGGTCGTACGACCCAGGAGGCCTCCGTACATGACCGCCAACCGCATTCCGCTCTCCCAGCTGGAGCGAGGCATTCCCTTCGAGCAGCGCCACATCGGCCCGGATGACGAGGCGCAGGCGAAGATGCTCGCCCACGTGGGCTACGGCTCGCTGGACGAACTGACCGCCGCCGCGGTGCCGGATGTGATCAAGAGCGCCGAGGCGCTGAACCTGCCCGAGGCGCGGACCGAGGCCGAGGTGCTGGCCGAGCTGCGCTCGCTCGCCGACCGCAACCAGGTCCTGACGCCGATGATCGGCCTCGGCTACTACGGGACCTTCACCCCGCCGGTGATCCTCCGCAACGTCATGGAGAACCCGGCCTGGTACACGGCGTACACGCCCTACCAGCCCGAGATCTCGCAGGGCCGCCTCGAGGCGCTGCTCAACTTCCAGACCGTCGTCGCCGACCTCACCGGCCTGCCGACCTCCGGTGCGTCCCTGCTCGACGAGGGCACCGCGGCCGCCGAGGCCATGACGCTGGCCCGCCGCGTGGGCAAGTCCAAGGGGAACGTCTTCCTCGTCGACGCCGACGCGCTGCCGCAGACCATCGCCGTGATCGAGACCCGCGCCGAGCCGATCGGCATCGAGGTCGTCGTCGCCGACCTGTCCGAGGGCATCCCGGCCGAGGTCGCCGAGCGCGGCGTCTACGGTGTGCTCCTCCAGTACCCGGGCGCCTCCGGTGCCGTACGGGACATCAAGCCGGTCATCGACCAGGCGCACGGCCTCGGCGCGATCGTCGCCGTCTCCGCCGACCTGCTCGCCCTGACCCTGCTGACCTCCCCGGGCGAGCTCGGCGCGGACATCGCCGTCGGCACCACCCAGCGCTTCGGCGTCCCGATGGGCTTCGGCGGCCCGCACGCCGGCTACATGGCCGTCCAGGACAAGCACGCCCGCTCGCTGCCGGGCCGCCTCGTCGGCGTCTCCGTGGACGCGGACGGCAACAAGGCGTACCGCCTGGCGCTGCAGACCCGTGAGCAGCACATCCGCCGCGAGAAGGCCACCAGCAACATCTGCACCGCGCAGGTGCTGCTCGCCGTCATGGCCGGCATGTACGCCGTCTACCACGGCCCGGACGGCCTGCGGACGATCGCCCGCCGTACGCACCGCTACGCGGCCCTCCTCGCGGCCGGTCTGACGGCCGGCGGGGTCGAGCTCGTGCACGGCTCGTACTTCGACACCCTCACCGCCCGGGTGCCCGGCAAGGCCGCCGAGGTCGTCGCCGCCGCCCGTGAGGGCGGGGTCAACCTGTTCCAGGTCGACGCCGACCACGTCTCCCTCTCCTGTGACGAGACGACCCTGCGCGCCGGCGTCGAGGCGGTCTGGACCGCCTTCGGCGTCACCGCCGACATCGAGGCCCTCGACGAGACCACCGCCGACGCCCTGCCCGAGGGCCTGCTGCGCTCGGACGACTACCTGGCGCACCCGGTGTTCCACCAGCACCGCAGCGAGACCGCGATGCTGCGCTACCTGCGCAAGCTGGCGGACAAGGACTACGCGCTGGACCGCGGCATGATCCCGCTGGGCTCCTGCACCATGAAGCTCAACGCGACCACCGAGATGGAGTCGGTCACCTGGCCGGAATTCGGCCAGCTGCACCCGTTCGCCCCGGTCGAGCAGGCCGAGGGGTACCTCACGCTCATCACCGAGCTGGAGGAACGTCTCTGCGAGGTCACCGGCTACGACAAGGTCTCCATCCAGCCCAACGCCGGCTCCCAGGGTGAGCTCGCCGGTCTGCTGGCCGTCCGCGCCTACCACCGCGCGAACGGCGACGAGCAGCGCACCGTCTGCCTCATCCCGTCCTCCGCGCACGGCACCAACGCCGCCAGCGCCGTGATGGCCGGCATGAAGGTCGTCGTCGTCAAGACCGCCGACGACGGCGAGGTGGACGCGGACGACCTGCGCGCCAAGATCGAGCAGTACCGCGACGAGCTCGCCGTGCTGATGATCACGTACCCCTCGACGCACGGTGTGTTCGAGGAGCACGTCGCCGACATCTGCGCCCAGGTGCACGACGCCGGCGGCCAGGTCTACGTGGACGGCGCCAACCTCAACGCCCTGGTGGGCCTGGCCAAGCCGGGTCACTTCGGCGGCGACGTCTCGCACCTGAACCTGCACAAGACCTTCTGCATCCCGCACGGCGGCGGCGGCCCGGGCGTCGGCCCGGTCGGTGTCCGGGCCCACCTGGCCCCGTACCTGCCGAACCACCCGCTCCAGCCGACCGCGGGCCCGGAGACGGGCGTCGGCCCGATCTCGGCGGCGCCGTGGGGCTCGGCCGGCATCCTGCCGATCTCCTGGTCGTACGTGCGCCTCATGGGCGGCGAGGGTCTCAAGCGCGCCACCCAGGTGGCGGTGCTCGGCGCCAACTACATCGCCAAGCGCCTGGAGCCGCACTTCCCGGTGCTGTACACCGGCCCGGGCAACCTGGTCGCGCACGAGTGCATCATCGACCTGCGCCCGCTGTCGAAGGCGACGGGCGTCAGCGTGGACGACATCGCCAAGCGTCTGATCGACTACGGCTTCCACGCGCCGACCATGTCCTTCCCGGTGGCCGGCACGCTGATGATCGAGCCGACGGAGTCCGAGGACCTCGCCGAGATCGACCGCTTCTGCGAGGCGATGATCGCCATCCGCGGCGAGATCGACCGGGTCGCGGGCGGCGAGTGGCCGGTGGACGACAACCCGCTGGCCAACTCCCCGCACACGGCGGCGGCGCTGGGCGGCGAGTGGAACCACCCGTACAGCCGTGACGAGGCCGTCTTCCCCGGCGGGGTCACCGCGGCGGAGAAGTACTGGCCGCCGGTGCGCCGCATCGACGGTGCCTTCGGCGACCGCAACCTGGTGTGCTCCTGCCCGCCGCTGGACGAGTACGACAACTGAGCCGTACGGCATCGTGTCCGTTCGGCGACGTGACACATTCGTATGACATAACGGCATGACGAAGGGGCCGGTCCGGGAGAATGATCTCCGGGCCGGCCCCTTTCCGTTCCATTCCGTACTGCCGTCGGCTAGGCCGCCTTCATCACCTGCGCCGCCGCGAGCGGGCGGTGCGGGGCGATGATCTGGCCGTCCGGCAGCAGCTCGCCGGTGTCCTCGAAGAGCAGGACTCCGTTGCACAGCAGGCTCCAGCCCTGTTCCGGGTGGTTGGCCACGGGCTTGGCGGCTTCCCGGTCGGCGGAGTCGGCTGACGGGCACGCTGGCTGGTGCTGGCACATGGATGCGTTCTTTCGCTGCGGTGTGGTCTGTGTGCTGCGGCTCGATGCGTTGTTCATGGCCGCCCCCCGTATCAACGTCATGGTTTGGTCAGGGTCCCAGTGTTGCCCTCCGGACTTGAGTCCGCAGGGATTTCCCGGCAGCTGTCCTCATAGATTGATGACGCATCACTCGTGCGGGCGGTTCAACTCAACTCCCCTGTCATTTCGGGTGGTTCGCGGATGACCCGAGTGGGCTAGACCGAATGGGTCGTACGGGTCACCGGCCCGAAACGTGCCTGTTCAGACCCCGCTCAGACCTCGCTCAGGCCCCGCTCAGACCTTGCTCGAGCCCCGGTCAGGCGGCCGGCGCGGCCAGCGACGGCGGGAGCGGCGGACTCGGCGGCGTGAGCCGGTGGGTCATCACGGGCAGCAGTTCGGACACCGGATGCGGCCGGTACGCGGCGATGCCGGGCGGGGCAGGCGCCAGCGGCACCAGCAGATCCGCGGCGGCCGGCAGCCCGGCGGAGGCGTCGGCGCCGACCGCCCCGTGCAGCCACAGCGTCAACATGTACAGCTCCGGTACGGAGAGCAGCCGCGCCTGGTAGTTCTTGCCGAGCGATTCCGCCTGGCGCAGGGCGCGTTCGGTGGCCGCGACATAGGGGCCCTCGAAGAAATGGGAGAAGGCCCAGCCGTCCGGCGTCAGCCGGGTGTCCGCGGCGGCGACGTAGCGGTCGCCGCTGCGGATCAGAAACCGCCAGGCGGTCAGCCGGGTGCGGGGCGGACGGCCCCCCGCGGCCAGCTGGGAGATGTTCAGCCGGTCGAGGACGTGGACCGGCAGTGGCAGTTCGGCGGTCATCGGACCCTGCAGCGCGCGCAGGGCCGGAGTGTGCGCCTCGTGGACGGCGGTGGGGGAACCGAGTGCCGCGAGGACGCTGCGCAGGGCGGGCGCGGGAGCCGGAGGGACATGCAGCGGCATGGTGGGTCGCCTCTCACTTGGGAGACCTGTGGAACGGGGCAGGGTGCGGACGGCGCTGTCGCATTCTGGGGCCAGAGGGGGGCTGAGGGGCAATGGCCGCGCGCCAACTCTCTGCCTCGTTTGCGGAGTTTATACGACATGTGTTCACGCAGTGTTTCGGCTAGCCGTCCCGCCTATTGCCGGCAAGGTGCTTACCGGTCCCGCTGACATGGCTTTCATGCCGGTTGCGCGCGAACATGTCGCGCTGACCTCGCAGGTTACCGGACAGGGGCTCGGCTGGAAAGCGTCCATTATCCGGAACCGGCAAAACCGATGCGGAATTTGCATACCGTGTCTTGCCAAGTGAATGTGCCATAGCGCCCTTCGGCCAAACCGGCGCGCGCTCCCCGCCATGCATGCCCCCTCGGCGTTATCGATCACGCCGCCGGGGCATCATCGACCGTACACGCGCGCCTGGGTGGCACAGGCCAGGCCCACTCGAGGAGGGACGCTTCGATGGGGGAGAAGGTCGTGGCGGGCGGATTCGACCTGTCCGATCGGCAGAAGTATCGGAGGAAGCTTCACGAGTGCCTGGAGGGACTGGAGCGGCTTCTGGCGGAGAAGAGGTTCGATCGCCCCAAGAACATGATGGGGCTGGAGATCGAGCTGAATCTCGCGGGTGCCGACGGGTTGCCGAGAATGGTGAATGCCCAGGTTCTGGAGCGGATTGCGAGTCCTGATTTCCAGACCGAACTCGGAATGTTCAACCTGGAGGTCAACGTACTTCCGCACCGGCTCGGCGGCCGGGTATTCGACCAGCTCGCCGAGGAACTGAGCGCGGGGCTCGGCTATGCCCACCGGCAGGCCGCGGAGATCGACGCCGGGGTGGTGATGATCGGCATCCTGCCGACGATCACCCGCGCCGACCTGGTCACCGCCAACCTCTCGGCGGTGGACCGCTACTCGCTGCTGAACGAGCAGATCCTGATGATGCGCGGCGAGGACTTCATGCTCGACATCGACGGGGTCGAGCGGCTCACGTGGAGCACCGGGTCGATCGTCCCGGAAGCCGCCTGCACCTCCGTACAACTGCACCTGCAGGTGACGCCCGCCCGGTTCTCCGACGTGTGGAACGCGGCGCAGGCGGTGACCGCCGTGCAGATAGCCGTCGGTGCCAACTCCCCGTTCCTGTTCGGGCGCGAGCTGTGGCGGGAGTCCCGGCCGCCGCTGTTCACGCAGGCCACCGACACCCGGCCGCCCGAACTCCAGGCCCAGGGGGTGCGGCCGCGGACCTGGTTCGGGGAGCGCTGGGTGGAGTCGGCGTACGAGCTCTTCGCGGAGAACGTCCGCTACTTCCCCTCCCTGCTGCCCATCTGCGACGAGGAGGAGCCGCTGCGCGTGCTCGCCGAGGGCGGGGTGCCGAGCCTGCAGGAACTGGTCCTGCACAACGGCACGGTCTACCGGTGGAACCGGCCCGTGTACGGGGTCGCCGACGGGATGCCGCACCTGCGGGTGGAGAACCGGGTGCTGCCGGCCGGGCCGACGGTCGCCGACGTCGTGGCGAACGCCGCCTTCTACTACGGACTCGTCCGCACTCTCGCCGACGAGCAGCGGCCGGTGTGGACCCGGCTGCCGTTCGCCGAGGCGGAGGCCAACTTCGACGCGGCCTGCCGGTACGGGATCGACGCGCGGCTGCGCTGGCCGCGCCGGGGCCGGGGCGGCGGGCTGGCGAGCGTCCCCGCCGTACGGCTGGTCCTGGACGAGCTGCTGCCGATGGCGGCGGCCGGGCTGGACGCGTGGGGCATCGAGCCCGCCGACCGCGACCACTACCTCGGCATCATCGAGGAGCGCTGCCAGCGGCGGGTCAACGGGGCGACCTGGCAGGTGGACACCTACCACCGGGCGCTCGCATCCGGGATGGAGCGGGACGCGGCGCTGGCCGCGATCACCCGGCGCTACAGCGAGCTGATGCACAAGGGCGATCCCGTGCACACTTGGCCCGTCGGGCTGGGGGACGAGGAGGTGGGCGCCCCGCTGCCGGTCCGGCGCTGAGCAGGCCGTTCTGCGCACGTTCTGAGTCCGGTGATCCCCTTCCCCCGCCGAAGAGGCAGTATGGGGTGGACGGAAGCGGAACGGCGGGACGGAGTCGGACGTGCGGGTGGAGCCGGAGCCGGTGGTCGAGGCGTTGCACGAGGACGGGCGGGGCGTCCTGCGCGCCGAGACGCTGCTCGTACTGGCGCTGTCACTGGGGGCGAGCGCCGTCTCCTCGCTGATCAGCTTCATCGGCTCGCTGACCAAGCCGGGCGGCCTCAAGGACCAGGCCGCCACGCTCAACGGCTCGTACGCTCCCGGCCGCCCCTGGCTGGACCTGGCCTGGCAGCTGTTCGGCATCGGGACCGCGCTGGTGCCGGTGCTGCTGGTCGCCCACCTGCTGACCCGGGAAGGCGTGCAGGGGCTGCGGGTGCTGGGCTTCGACCGCACCCGGCCCGGCTGGGACCTGGGGCGCGGAGCCCTGGTCGCGGCCGGGATCGGGAGCGCGGGGCTGGCCTTCTACCTGGCGGCGCGGGCGAGCGGGTTCAACCTCACGGTGGTGCCGGAGGCGCTGCCGGACGTGTGGTGGAAGTTCCCCGTGCTGATCCTCTCCGCGGTGCAGAACGCCGTGGTGGAGGAGGTCATCGTGCTGGCCTACCTGCTGCGCCGGCTCGATCAGCTGGACTGGTCGCCGATGGCCGCGCTGCTGGCCAGTGCGGTGCTGCGCGGCTCGTACCACCTCTACCAGGGCATCGGCGGCTTCCTCGGCAACATGGTGATGGGCGTCGTCTTCGTCCTGGCCTACCGTCGCTGGGGCCGGGTGGGGCCGCTCGTCGTCGCGCACGCGCTGCTCGACATCGTGGCCTTCGGCGGGTACGCGCTGCTCGCGGGCAAGGTGGGCTGGCTGCCGACGCCATAGACCTGCCTGCGGGTCAGGGGTGGGCGAGCAGTTCGCCGTCGATGACCGTGACCGCGTTGCCGGTGAGGAGCGTACGGTCGCCCGCCAGCCGGACCCGGACGCGTCCGGTGCGCGCTCCGCCCTGGAGCCCGACGAGTGAGGTACGGCCCAGCCGGGCGGCCCAGAACGGGGCGAGCGCGGTGTGGGCGCTGCCGGTGACCGGGTCCTCGTCGATCCCGAAGGCCGGGAAGAAGCCGCGGGAGACGAAGTCGTACCCGCGGGAGGGGTCCTCGGCGGCCGCGGTGACGATCACCCCGCGGCGGGCGTAGCCGCGCAGGGCGGCGATGTCGGGGGTGAGCTCGCGTACGGCCCGCTCGTCCGCCAGCTCGACGAGCAGGTCGCCGATGTGCTCGGACGTGTCGTGGACGGACGTGATGTCGGCGCCCAGGGCGCGTTGTACGGCGGGGTCCGCGTCCACCGGCGTCAGTGAGGACGTCGGGAAGTCCATGGTGATCGTGCCGTCCTCGGCGGTTTCGGCCGTGAGGATGCCGCACCGGGCGGAGAACCGGATCAGCCCCGTGGCCAGGCCGCTCGTCGCGATCACGTGCGCCGTGGCGAGCGTGGCGTGGCCGCACATGTCGACCTCGGCGGACGGGGTGAACCAGCGCAGGGCCCAGTCGGCGTCCCCGCCGGGCGGCAGGGGGCGCGCGAACGCGGTCTCGGAGAGGTTGACCTCGGTGGCGACCTGCTGGAGCCAGGCGTCCGGGGGGAACTCGCCGTCGAGGAGCAGGACTCCGGCGGGGTTGCCGCGGAAGGGGCGGTCGGTGAAGGCGTCGACGATTCGGAGGCGCATGGGGCGACCGTAGGGCCGGTTCTTGATCGTCGGCAAAGGCCAATCCGGGACGACTGGCCTGGTCAAGCACGTGTTCGTTATGGGTTTCCGATATATCGTTGACGCATCGCGATGGGTCAGCGATAGTTGAGACATCGCAAGAGCGACAGCGAGAACCGAAAAGACGAAAGGAGCGCAGTCATGCGTTCACACGGACAGCACGACCACGGACGGGGCCACGGCCACTGCGGGCCCGATCGTCGGGAGGAGTTCAAGGGGCGGCGCGGCGCCTTCGGCCCGTTCGGACCGCCCTTCGGCGGCGGCCCCTTCGGTGGGCGCGGCGGACGCGGTGGACCGCGCGGCCGGGCCCGGCGGGGAGACGTGCGCGCCTCGATCCTGGCGCTGCTCAAGGACCGGCCGATGCACGGCTACGAGATGATCCAGGAGATCGGCGAGCGCAGCGGCGGGGCCTGGAAGCCCAGCCCCGGCTCGGTCTACCCGACCCTGCAGCTGCTCGAGGACGAGGGGCTCATCACCAGCGAGAGCGAGGGCGGCAAGAAGCTGTTCACGCTCACCGACACCGGCCGCACCGAGGCCGAGTCGGGACCGGAGGCCCCCTGGGCCGACGCCGGGCGCGGGTTCGACTTCGAGGCGATGCACGAGGTCCGGACGGCCGGAATCGGCCTGATGGAGGCCTTCGGTCAGGTCTTCAAGACCGGCTCGGCCGAGCAGCGCGAGAAGGCCCTCGCGGTCATCAACGACGCCCGCAAGAAGCTCTACCTGATCCTGGCCGACGAGCACTGAGCCGGCCGGCCGACGAAAATGGCGCGCCCCGCGAGTCCTCTCGCGGGGCGCGCCGTCGTACCCGCGTACCGGCCGGGGAGGCGGTCAGGCGACCAGGCCGGCGAGCTTGCGGAGCGACTCGTTCAGGGCGGCGGTGGCCGAGTCCTTGAGCTTGCCCGCCATCAGGGAGACGGCGGCCCCGTTGAACTCCCCGTCGATGCGGACCGTGGTGGCCTCGCCGTCGGGGATCAGGGTGTACCGGGTGAGGATGGCCACGCCCATCGGGCCCTTGCCCGTGATGGCGAAGACGCGCTCGTCCTCCAGCTCCGAGACGGTCCAGGCGACCTCGGCCGGGAAGCCCATCATCTTCATGTTCTCCTCGAAGGTCGCCCCGACCGAGAGGGTCTCGGGGCCGCCCTGGGGGAAATTGGTGTGGGTCATGCTCCACTCGCCGTACGCCGCCCAGTCCGTCAGCTGGGCCCAGAGCTTCGCGGCGGACGCCTCGATGCGTGATTCCGCGGTGACTTCGGCCATGCGGCCACCCCTTCTCGTCGGGTACGTGCGGCGGAACGTAGCCCTGGTGGGCGGAACATTCAATACTGACGACCTGTCAGAAATGGTCGGCCCGGTCGCGGCGGGTATCGGATGCGTCTCAACAGGTGTCACGCCCATGACGGTGCTGACCGCCCCTGCCATGATGGCCCGATGCAAGCGTCAGGGAGAAACGCCGGACTGGGCCTCGCGCTCGTCTCGGCGTTCACGTTCGGTGGTTCGGGTGTGGCGGCGAAGCCGCTGATCGAAGCGGGCCTGGACCCGCTCCACATGGTCTGGCTCAGGGTGGCCGGGGCGGCGCTGGTGCTGTCCCCGCTGGCCTGGCGGCACCGCGATCTCCTGCTGCGCAAACCCCTGCTGCTCGCCGGCTTCGGGCTCGTCGGCGTCGCGGGCGTGCAGGCCTTCTACTTCGCCTCCCTGTCCCGGATCCCGGTCGGCGTGGCCCTGCTGCTGGAGTACCTCGGCCCGGCGCTGCTGCTCGGCTGGATCCGCTTCGTACAGCGCAAGCCCGTGACCCGGGCCGCCGCGGCAGGCGCCGCCGTGGCCGTCGTGGGCCTGGCCTGTGTGGTCGAGATCTGGTCCGGGCTGAGCCTGGACCTCCTCGGCGTGCTGCTCGGCCTCGCCGCCGCCTGCTGCCAGGCCTTCTACTTCGTGTTCGCGGACCACGGCGCCGACGGCGGCACCGGTGACGACGTGCCCGACCCGCTCGGTGTGATCGCGTACGGCATGCTCGTCGGCGCGCTGGTGATGACGGTGATCGCCCGGCCGTGGGAGATCGACTGGCAGCTGCTGGGCGGGCAGGCCGCGATGGGGGACCTGACGGTGCCCGCGTGGGTCCTGCTCGGCTGGGTGGTGCTGATCGCGACGGTCTTCGCGTACCTGACCGGCGTGGTCTCGGTGCGCAAGCTCTCGCCGCAGGTGGCGGGCGTCGTGGCCTGCCTGGAGGCGGTCGTGGCCACCGTGTTCGCCTGGATCCTGCTGGGCGAGCGCCTCTCGACCCCGCAGATCGTCGGCGGTGCGCTGGTGCTGGGCGGGGCCTTCATCGCGCAGTCCTCGCGGCCCGCCCCGCCGGGAGCCGCAGATCCGGAATCGGTCGTTCTGGACCGCGAGGCGACAACGGCCTAAGGTGGCGATCATGCATTCGACCGTGCTTCCGCCTCCCGCCGCGTAGCCGCGGGCAGCTGCCCCTTGTGACGAGGACCCGCCCGGGGAGTTCCCGGGCGGATCCGCGCTGCCCGCGAAGCGATGACCTTCCTCTTTCATCCTTCACGCATGCGCGGAGCACACTCGTGTCGAATCTTTCGCCCGCCGCCGGGCGCAGTCTGCTGTACCTCGTCGTCGCCGGAGCCGCCTGGGGCACTGCCGGGGCGGCCGCCTCCCTCCTCTTCCTGGCCAGTGACCTCGGCCCGCTCGCCCTGTCGTTCTGGCGGTGCGCCGGCGGGCTGGTGGTGCTGCTCGGGGTGCTCTCCGTACGCCGGCCCCGTGGCGCGACGGCTGCCCGTCCGTCGGCGGGATCGCTGATCGGGACCGGGCTGATGTTCACCCTCTTCCAGGCCGCGTACTTCGGCGCCGTGCGCGAGACCGGCCTCGCGGTCGGCACGGTGGTCACCCTCGGCGCCGGACCGGTGCTGATCGCGGTCGGGGCGCGGTACTGGATGGGCGAGCGGCTCGGCCGGGGCGGGGTGGTCGCCGTCGCCGGCGCGCTCGCCGGGCTCGCCGTGCTGGTCCTGGGCGGCGGGGGCGGCGAGGTGCGGCCGATGGGCGTCGGCTGGGCCCTGCTGTCGGCCGCCGGGTACGCAGGGATGACCCTGCGCGCCCGCTGGCTGGGACGGCGCGGGGCGGGCGGGGACCCGCTGGTCACCACCGCCTGGTCGGTCGCGGTGGGCACGGTGTGCCTGCTGCCGCTCGCCGCGGTGGAGGGGCTGGTGCCGCACACCGCCGCATTCGGGCGGGTGCTCTGGCTGCTCGTGTACGTGGCCACGGTGCCGACGGCCCTGGCGTACGCGCTGTACTTCACCGGGGCCGCCGCGGTGCGGGCCGCGACGGTGTCCGTGATCATGCTGATCGAGCCGGTCAGCGCGGCGGTGATCGCCGTGCTGGTGCTCGGCGAGCGGCTGACCGGCGCCGTGGTGCTGGGCACCGTACTGCTGCTGACCGCGGTGGGTGCGCTGATCGCGGCCGAGGCGCACAGGCCTGCGGGCGGGCCGGTGGTGCGGCCCGCCCGTGAGACCCGCGAGGCTCAGAGCGCGGCGAGGTAGTCCGGGACGGCGATCCCGGGGGTCAGGTCGTCGGCCGGGATCGGGGTCCCGTGCACCGGGGCGACCGGGACCACGCCCGACCAGTAGGGCAGGCCCATGTCCTCGGGCTCGTCGTTGGGGCCGCCGGTGCGGAGCTTCGCCGACACCTCGTTCAGGTCCAGGCGGATCACCGCGGTGGCGGCGAGCTCCTTGGCGTTGGCGGGCCGGGAGTCGGCCGAGCGGCCCGGGACCACGTGGTCGACGAGGGCGTCCAGGGCCATCCGGCGCTCGTCCTCGTCGGTCACCTGGTACGCGGTGCCGTGCACGATCACGGAGCGGTAGTTGATCGAGTGGTGGAAGGCCGACCGGGCCAGCACCAGGCCGTCCACGTGCGTCACGGTCAGGCAGACGGGCAGTCCCGGGTCGGCCTGGCCGGCGGCGAGCAGCGGGCGGGAGCCGGTCGAGCCGTGGACGTACAGGGTCTCGCCGACCCGTCCGTAGAGGGTCGGCAGGACCACCGGGGCACCGTCGCGGACGAAGCCGAGGTGGCAGACGTAGGCCTGGTCGAGTATCGAGTGCACCGTCTCGCGGTCGTAGCGCGCCCGCTCGCGGGAGCGGCTCGGGACGGTGCGGTCGGTGGGCTCGTAGTCGCCGGTCGGCCCGTTCGTCTCGTGCATCTCTTGCGTGTCGGTCGTGGCGGTCATGATGCGCGCTCCGTTGTACTAGTGCATACTTGGTTTTGTGCTAGGAGAGTATCGGATTGCAGGGCGCCGCGCATCGGATATCGCGGCCAGTGTCGAAGCGGGCGTCGGATCGGGCGCGCTCGCGCCGGGAACGCTGCTGCCGCCGATGCGGGAGCTCGCGGGTGTGCTCGGGGTGAACCCGAACACCGTGGCCGCCGCGTACCGGACGCTGCGCGAGCGCGGGGTCATCGAGACCGACGGGCGGCGCGGCAGCCGGGTGCGGGGGCGGCCGGCGAGCGCGCCGCGGGACGAACTGCGGATGGCGGTGCCGCCCGGGGCGCGGGACGTCGCGTCGGGGAATCCGGATGTGCGGCTGCTGCCCGCGCTGGACGGGGCCCTGGCCGAGGCCGCGCGACGGTACGCACGGGCGCCGACGCTGTACGGGGACGACCCGGTGGTGCCGGAGCTCGAGCGGCTGGCCCGGGCCGACCTCGACGCGGACGCCGTTCCCGCCGGGCCGGTGGGCGTGACCTCGGGCGCGCTGGACGGGATCGAGCGGGTACTGGCCGCGCACCTGCGGCCGGGGGACGCGGTGGCGATCGAGGACCCGGGGTGGGGGAGCGTGCTGGACCTGGCGGCGGCGCTGGGTCTGCGGGTGCTGCCCGTGGCGGTGGACGACGACGGGCCGCTCGTCCCGGCGGTGGAAAGGGTGCTCGCGGAGGGCGCGCGGGCGCTGCTGGTGACGGCGCGGGCGCAGAACCCGACCGGGGCGGCGGTCGGCGCCGGCCGGGCGGCGGAGCTGCGCGGCGTACTGGCGCGGTATCCGGAGGTGCTGGTGGTCGACGACGACCACGGGCACGCCATCGTGGACCTGCCGCTGCACTCGCTCGGCGGGGTGACCCGGCACTGGGCGCTGGTGCGGTCCACGGCGAAGGCGTACGGGCCCGACCTGCGGCTGGCGGTGCTGACCGGCGACGCCGTGACCCTGGACCGGGTGCGGGGGCGGCAGCGGCTGGGCCCAGGGTGGGTGAGCCGGCTGCTCCAGTACGCCGTGGTCGAGCTGTGGACCACGGGCGCGGTGGACCGGGCCGCGGTCGCGCGCTCCTACGGGGAGCGGCGGGACGGACTGGTCGCGGCGCTGCGGGAGCGGGGCGTGCGGGCGCACGGGCGGAGCGGCATGAACGTGTGGGTGCCGGTCGCCGACGAGACGGGAGCGGTGACGCGGCTGCTGGCCGCGGGCTGGGCGGTGGCCCCGGGCAGCCGGTTCCGGGTGGACTCGGGGCCGGGCGTACGGATCACGGTGTCGGGCGTGCGGCCGGGCGAAGTGCCGGGGCTCGCCGCCGCGGTGGCCGCATCGGTCCGCCCCGCGACGGGCGGCCGCTTCGACTGACCGCCCCGGCCCCGGACACCCCCTAGCGGCGGCGGGCCTGGGTCAGGGCTGCTCCGGCCAGGACGATCGCCGCGCCCACCGGGGTGTTCCAGTGGAGCTGCTCGCCGAGGAGCACGACGCCCGCCGTGGTGGCGATGACCGGGATGAAGTACGTGACCATCTGGGCCGTGGTCGGGCCGATCTCGGTCACCAGGCCGTACTGCATCTGCAGGGCCATCCCCGTGCCCAGGGCGCCCAGCGCGATCACCGACAGGGTCGGCCAGAGTGGGAACGAGGCCGGGGCCGAGGTGAACGCGGCGCTGACCAGCAGCAGCTGGAGCGTGGAGAGCATCAGCTGGGCGCCGGTCAGCGCCACCGGCGAGCCCGGGACCGAGGCCAGCGTGCGCCGGACGTAGATCCAGCCGATCGGGTAGCAGAGCGAGGCCAGCAGGGCGAGCGCGGTGCCCTTGGCGTCGATGCCCGAGAAGCCCTGCCATGCGCCGAGGACCGTCAGGACGCCGAGGAAGCCCAGGCCCAGGCCGGCGAAGCGTCGGCGCGTCGGGCGGTCCTCGGACAGGGCCACCATCGACAGCGCCATGCCCCACAGCGGTGAGGTGGCGTTGCAGATCCCGGCCAGGCTCGACGGGATGCTCAGCTCGGCGTACGAGAAGAGCGAGAACGGGGCGGTGTTGAGCAGGAGGGCCGCCACGGCCAGATGCGCCCAGGTGCGGCGGCCCCGGGGGAGCGGCTCGCGGCGGACCAGGAGCGCGGTCAGCAGCGCGAGCGCACCGAACAGCACCCGGCCGAGGGCGACCTGGAACGGCGCGTACGCCTCCGTGCCCACCTTGATCAGCAGGAAGCTGAAGCCCCACACCACCGAGAGGACCGCGAAGCGGAGCCGCCAGTCCACACGGGCGGTCCGCGTGGTGGCGACCGACGGGGAGAGAGTGGGGCGGGGGATTGCGGGTGCGCTCATGCGAAGTACTCTGCCCGGCTCAACTGCGTAGAACAAGTAAGACTTCTTTGTGGTTACGGCGTAGCATCGCTTACATGTTGAACCTGGAGCGCCTGCGCACCCTCGATGCCCTCGCCCGCCACGGCTCGGTCAGCGGAGCGGCCGACGGGCTCCATGTCACCACCTCCGCCGTCTCCCAGCAGATGGCCAAGCTGGAACGGGAGGTCGGTCAGCCGCTGCTGGCCAAGAGCGGCCGCGGGGTCCGGCTCACGGACGCCGGACGGCTGCTGGCCGATCACGCGGCCCGGATCATCTCCCAGGTGGAGCTCGCCCAGGCCGACGTGGAGGCCCAGCGGGGCTGCGCCGTAGGAGAGCTGCGGATCGGCGCCTTCCCGACCGCCATGCGCGGACTGCTGCCCCGGGCGCTGGCCGCCCTGCGCGCCGGTCACCCCGAACTGCGGCCCCGGGTACGGGAGCAGGAGCCCGAGGACAGCATGGTGGCCGTCGTGCGCGGGGACCTCGACCTGGCCCTGGCCATCGACTGGCACAACAAGCGGATGCCGGTGCCCGCCGAGCTCACGCGGACGCACGTGCTCGACGACTCCTGCGACATCGCCGTGCCGGCCGGCCACCGGCTGGCCGACCGCGACCGGATCTCCCTCTCCGATTTCGCCGCCGACGACTGGATCTCCTCGAACGAGGGCCAGTTCTGCCACGAGTGGCTCGTGTACACCCTGCGCGGCACCGGCATCGAGCCGCGCATCGTGCACATCGCCGAGGAGCACCACACCCAGCTCGCCTTCGTGGAGGCCGGGCTCGGGGTGTGCGTGGCGCCCCGGCTCGGGCGCGGCCCGGTGCCGGCCGGGGTCCGGCTGCTGCCCGTGAGCGACGCCGTCCGCCGCCACGTGTACGTCGTCTGGCGGGCGGACGCCGACCGGCGGCCCTCGATCCGGGCCGCCGTCGAGGCCCTCCGGCAGGCCGCCGCGGCGGTGCTCTAGAGCATCAGCGCTTGCGGAAGTCCCAGGAGACGATCGACTCCGGGGTGAGGCGGATCCACGCGTGGCGGCCGTCGTGCGGCATCTCCTCGAGGCCGAAGTTCTTTGCCGGAAAGAGCCGTTCCGCCTCGGCCAGCTCCGGGCAGGGCTCGCCCGTGCGCGGGGCCTCGCCCACGAAGGCGGCGCTGCCGGAGAGTTCGACCCCGCGCAGTTCGTCGTAGGCCTCTCCCGCGTCCACGACCACCGAGATCCGCGGATCCCCCCGCAGGTCCGACCAGCGGCGGCTGCGCGTGATCGAGTACAGCCACAGCGAGCTGCCGTCCCACGCGAACCACAGGGCACCCACGTGCGGGCGGCCGTCCGGGGAGACGGTCGCCACCCGGCAGGTGCGCTGCTCGCGCAGGAAGGCGTCCACTTCGGCGTCGGTCATCATGATGCGGCGGCCCCGCCGCTGTGTCCCGTCCATCCGTCCCGCACCCCTTCACATCTGACTGTATGTCAGGAATCATGCGGGACCGATGGTCGTCACGCCAGGGGGAGCCATGCCGGAACTCGATCCCGCCACCACCGCGCTGCTCACCGTCGAGTGCCAGAACGGCGTCGTCGGCGACGAGAGCGCCCTGCCCGAGCTCGCGAAGGAGGCCCGGGACTCCGGGATGCTGGGGCGGGTGGCCGCGCTGGTCGACGCCGCACACGGGGCCGGCGTACAGGTGCTGCACGCGATTGCCGAGCGGCGGCCGGACGGGCTGGCGGCCAACGCGAATGCGCGGCTGTTCCGGGCCGCCGCGAAGCTGCCCGTCCGGCAGCTGTCCGGGAGCCGGGCGGTGCAGGTGGCGGCCCCGATCGAGGTGGCCGAAAACGACCTGGTGGTCCGTCGGCTGCACGGGCTCTCGCCGATCGCCGGCACCGATGTGGACGCCCTCCTGCGCAACCTCGGCGTCCGCACCCTCGTCGTCGCCGGGGTCTCCTCGAACATCGCGATCCCGAACACCGTCTTCGACGCCGTCAACCTCGGCTACCGGGTGGTGGTGCCGTCCGACGCCATCGCGGGGGTGCCCGCCGCCTACACCGCCGAGGTGATCCGCAACTCCCTGGCGCTCGTTGCGACCGTCACCACGGCCGAAGCCCTCCTCGCGCAGTGGGCTCCCGCGCACTGCCCCCCGTAACCCGTGCGGATGCTGTCCTAAGTGATCGCGACCCGCTATGCGACGTCACCCGCTACGACGTGCACGCGGTCCGAGCGGGGCCCGGAGCGCGCAGTGGACCGGTTCCGCCAGAGCCACGCGGTTCCCGTCCGGCCGCTTGAGCCCCTGCCGCTCAGGCGCGCGCGCCTCCGGCGGGATCCGGCAGCCAGCGCAGCGTCTCGGCCCGGAACGGCAGCTCGCATTCGAGCTGTGCCAGGACCGCGATCGCACTGCCCACGACCCGGTTGACCAGTACGTACGAGGGCGGCAGGTTGAGGCTGCGCAGCAGAGCGGTGCGGTGGGCCCCGGTGGCCCGGGCGACCTGGGCCCGCAGCCACGCACGGGTGAACTGGTGGATGTCCGCCCTGGACGGATCGGCGATCGGCGAGAGGAACGCGCGCAGTGCGTCCTCGTCGAGGGCGGCGTCGGCCCGCAGGAACCCTTCGTGCACGAGGACCTCGCGGGCGGCGTCCCAGTCGTCGGCGAGGGCCAGCCGCAGGAGCCGGCCCATCGCCGGCGGAAATCCGCCGGGCAGGTGCTTGACCGCGCCGAAGTCGAGCACGCCCAGCCGCCCGTCGGGCAGGACGCGGAAGTTGCCCGGGTGCACGTCGGCGTGCAGGTACCCGGCGCGTTCCGGTCCGGACAACAGGAAGCGCGTGTAGGCGAGTCCGGCCGCATCGCGCTCGGCCCGGCTGCCCTCACGTATCACGCGGGAGAGCGGAGTGCCGTCCAGCCATTCGGTGATCAGTACCCGCGGGGTGAACGCCACCACCTCCGGGACGACGACCTCACGCGTGTCTCGGTAGGCGTCGGCGAAGGCCTGCTGCGCCGCCGCCTCCTGCCGGTAGTCGAGCTCCTCCGCGACCCGCTCCTGTAGCTCGTCGAGCATCGGCCGGACGTCGAGGCCGGGCGCGATGACCGAGCACAGCCGGACGGCCTTGCCCAGCTGCGCGTAGTCGCCCAGCAGCGCTTCCGCCGCGCCCGGATACTGGATCTTGACGGCGACCGGGCGCCCGTCGGCCCAGATGGCCCGGTGGACCTGGCCGATCGAGGCCGCGGCGGCGGGCTCCTCCTCGAAAGTGTCGAACCGCTCGCGCCAGTCCTCGCCGAGTTCCGCGGCCAGTACGGCGGCGACCCGGCCGGCGGGCAGGGCGGGGGCGGCTTCCTGAAGGAGGGTCAGCGCCGCCCGGTAGGGGGCCGCTGCCTCGGGCGGGAGGGCCGCTTCGAAGACCGACAGCATCTGGCCGAACTTCATGGCGCCGCCCTTGAGCTCACCCAGCACGCTGAACAGGTGCTGACCGGTGCGCCGTTGCAGCTCCTGGGCGAGGAGCTCGGCCGGCTGCCCGGCCAGCCGCTTGCCCACCTTGAGCGCCGAGCGCCCGGCGAAGCCCAGGGGCAGGGCGGCGAGCCTGGCGCCGCGCACGAGCGCGGAGCGCGGTATCGACCGGGCGGCCGTCGCCTGGGGGTGGGGGAGATGGTGGCTCATCGGGCGCTCCCGTTCACGGGGACGTGGGGACGGGCGAGGGCGGTGACGGCATTGGCGATCAGGGCGTGACCCGCACCCCCGCCCAACGTCGTGATCGACTCGGGGTGGAACTGCACGGCGGCGACCGGCAGTTCCTCGTGCTCGACGGCCATCACGACGCCGTCGTCGGCCGCCGCGGTGACCCGCAGCCCGGCGGGCAGCGCACCCCGCTGGGCATGCAGGGAGTGGTAGCGGCCCACGGTCATGCGCCGGGGGAGTCCGGTGAACAGCACGCCCGGCTCCGCGCAAGTTTTCTCGCACATGTGGGATCGTTTCCGGTTGGTAAGTTCACTCCTACTCCGGGGTAGTTCTCCACCTGACGTGCAGGTCCGCAATTCGGATGATCATCCGGGAACCGGTTGTCGCAGGGGAACCGATCGGTCGGCCCATACCGGTATCGAACTTCCCGCGCACTCGCGCGCGGCGAAGAATTCGGTTGCCCGGGGCCACCGGTGGGTGGCAGGGCCTGGGGCCGGCCCTTTCGCAGTACCCATTGGGGGCGCACGGTTTTCGCCGATCTGCGGACGTGTTCCGGGCTTTGGGGAATGTCCCGCGCACTGCGAAGGCCCTGCGCGATGTGCGCCGCCGGATCGGGCCCGCGCCGATGCGGCGCCTGTTCGAGGAGCCGGCCGGGCCGCTGGCACGCCCGACATGTACCGGGGTGCGGTTCGGGCCGGTCCGGATGGTCTGACCATGTCGTCGCCGGCGATCTGCTGTCGTCGGACGGGCCGTTTGATCAGAGACACAGCCGGCTCCGCCTGCTGTTCCTCGGGGTTGTCGTAGTTGACTCGCCCCTGGACCAGGGCAGTGGGGAAACGCCGCAGCAGCCCCGTGCCGGACATGGTCGGGCACCGGGATATACCTTGGATTTGAAGATCGGTCGCCGGATAGCCTGGGAAAATGCTCACAGAAGTGATCGCGACCCGCTACGTGACGCCCCTGCGTGAGGGCGGCTCGCTCCCGGGGATCGTCGAGGCCGACGACCTCGGGACCTACGTCATGAAATTCACCGGAGCCGGCCAGGGGCGCAAGACCCTGGTCGCCGAAGTCGTCTGCGGGCGCCTGGCGCAGCGGCTGGGCCTGCGCGTCCCGCGGCTGGTGCAGATGCAGCTCGACCCCGTGATCGGGCTCGGCGAGCCCGACCAGGAGGTCCAGGAGCTGCTGAAGGCCAGCGGCGGGCTCAACCTCGGAATGGACTACCTGCCCGGGTCGATCGGCTTCGATCCGCTCGCGTACCAGGTGGACCCGGCAGAGGCGGGGCGCGTGGTCTGGTTCGACGCGCTGATCAACAACGTCGACCGGTCCTGGCGCAACCCCAACATGCTGGTCTGGCACGGGGATCTCTGGCTCATCGACCACGGCGCCACCATGATCTGGCACCACAACTGGCCCACCGCCGAGAGCGCCGCGGCCAAGCCGTACAACGCCTCCGACCACGTCCTGGCCCCGGTCGGCCCGGACGTCGCGGCGGCCGCCGCCGCGCTCGCACCCCTGGTGACCCGGGAACTGCTCGAGGAGGTCGTCGCCGACGTGCCCGACGAGTGGCTGGTCGACGAGCCCGGATTCGACTCCACCGACGCGGTACGCCGCGCCTATGTGGAGGTGCTGCTGCCGCGCGCGGCCACGATCCACGAGAGGATTTCGACGGTGCCCGAGGTGAAGGCGCCCTCGAAGCCGCCGGGGTGGCTTACCGACCATCTGACCGAATGGCCCCACAAGACCAAGAAGAAGAGCGGCAGCGAGTGACCAAGCGGGACGTGTTCGAGTACGCGCTGGTGCGCGTGGTGCCCCGGATGGAGCGCGGCGAGTGCTTCAACGCCGGCGTGATCGTCTACTGCCGGGCGCGCTCGTACGTGGCCGCGCGCACCCACCTGGACGAGGCCAAGCTCCTCGTCCTGGACCCGGAGGCCGACGTGGCCGGCGTGCGCGCCGCCCTGCACGGGGTCGAGGGCGTGTGCACCGGCGGCGAGCGGGCCGGCCAGGCGGCGGGCGACGACGCGGGCCGCCGGTTCCGCTGGCTGATCGCGCCGCGGAGCACGGTGGTGCAGCCCGGGCCGGTGCACACCGGTCTGACGGCCGACCCGGAGGCCGAGGTGGAACGGCTGCTCGACCTGCTGGTCCGCTGATCCGCAGGGCCGTCCGTACGACGATCCGCACGGCGGTCCCTGCGACCCGGGGGGCCTTGGGACCCTGTGCCGTTGACACCGGGTGCCAGGGCTCCTAGCGTCTCCCCAGCTGAAGCTACTAAGCGGTTGCTCACCGATGGGGAGCCGCTGATGAGGATTCCGAGGGCGAGGAGATCCACCATGTCCACCACCGAGCAGCGCGTCGCGATCGTGACCGGGGCGGCCCGGGGCATCGGCGCGGCCACCGCCGTACGTCTGGCCGCCGAGGGCCGGGCGGTCGCCGTACTCGATCTCGACGAGGCGGCCTGCAAGGACACCGTCGAGGCGATCACGGCGGCCGGCGGGAAGGCCCTGGCCGTCGGCTGCGACGTCTCCGACGCGGCGCAGGTGGAGGCGGCCGTCGAGCGCGTCGCGAGCGTACTGGGCGCCCCGACCATCCTGGTCAACAACGCGGGCGTACTGCGCGACAACCTGCTCTTCAAGATGAGCGAGAACGACTGGGACACCGTCATGAACGTCCACCTGCGCGGTGCGTTCCTGATGTCGAAGGCCTGTCAGAAGTACATGGTGGAGGCCAAGTTCGGCCGTATCGTGAACCTTTCCAGCAGCTCGGCGCTGGGCAACCGCGGCCAGGTCAACTACTCCGCGGCCAAGGCCGGCCTGCAGGGCTTCACCAAGACCCTGGCCATCGAGCTCGGCAAGTTCGGCGTCACCGCCAACGCCGTCGCCCCCGGTTTCATCGTCACGGAGATGACCGCCCAGACGGCCGCGCGCGTGGGCATGGGCTTCGAGGACTTCCAGGCCGCCGCGGCCACCCAGATCCCCGTCCAGCGCGTCGGCCGCCCGGACGACATCGCCAACGCGATCGCCTTCTTCACGGGCGAGGCCGCCGGCTTCGTCTCCGGCCAGGTCATGTACGTGGCCGGCGGCCCGCTCAACTGACGAGAGGAAGGGCGCACGCTCATGTCGAACAGCAGCACGAACGCGGCGGACAGCGGCAAGGTGGCGCTGATCACCGGTGCGAGCCGGGGAATCGGCTACGGCATCGCCGAGGCGCTCGTCGCCCGCGGTGACCGGGTGTGCATCACCGGGCGCAACGAGGACTCCCTCAAGGAGGCCGTCGAGGCGCTCGGCGCGGACCGGGTGATCGGGGTCGCCGGCAAGGCGCACGACGAGGCCCACCAGGCCGTCGCGGTCGAGCGGACGATGGAGGCCTTCGGGCGGGTCGACTTCTTGATCAACAACGCCGGCACCAACCCGGTCTTCGGTCCGATCGCGGACCTGGACCTCGCCATCGCGCGCAAGGTCTTCGAGACCAATGTGATCTCGGCGCTCGGGTTCGCCCAGCGGACGTGGCACGCCTGGCAGAAGGACAACGGTGGTGCGATCGTGAACATCGCGTCCATCGCCGGGGTCTCCGCCTCGCCCTTCATCGGCGCGTACGGGATGAGCAAGGCCGCCATGGTCAACCTCACCCTGCAGCTCGCCCACGAGATGGCTCCCGGGGTGCGCGTGAACGCGATCGCACCCGCGGTGGTCAAGACGAAGTTCGCGCAGGCGCTCTACGAGGGCCGGGAGCAGGAGGCCGCGGCGGCCTATCCCCTCGGCCGGCTCGGGCTCCCGGAGGACATCGGCGGGGCTGCGGCTTTTCTTACATCTGCACAAGCGGAATGGATCACCGGCCAGACTCTCGTCGTTGACGGCGGAATGTTCCTCAATGCCGGAGTGCACTGATCGATAATCGGACGCATTTGCCTCTCACGGGGAGGCAAATGCGTACCTAATACGCACGAAATCGGTCAAGTGTCACATGAAACCTGCCCATTGGATTTGTGAGGCACTGCGGTAGGGTCTGCCGCACCCCTGGCTGATCGAGGAGCGTGCACGTGTTCATCCGGACCAGATGCCTGCAGATCACTGCGGCCCTTGCGTCCATATCCCTGCTCGCCGGATGCGGTCTGCTTTCGGACGACAGCAGTGACGCCGCGAAGAGAATCGTCGTCGGCACGACGAGCGCCCCGAGCACCCTCGATCCCGCCGCCGCCTGGGACGGCTCCTGGGAGCTGTACCGCAACGTCTACCAGACCCTGCTGGCGTTCCCCACGGGCTCCACCAAGCCCCAGCCCGACGCGGCCCAGAACTGCGAGTTCACGGACTCGGGGAACGAGTCGTACCGGTGCACCCTGAAGAAGGGCCTGAAGTTCTCCAACGGGGAAGCACTCGACTCCAAGGCCGTCAAGCACTCGCTCGACCGGATCCGGACGATCAACGCCCAGACCGGTCCGCTGGGCCTCTTCGGCAGCCTGGACAAGATCGAGACCCCGGACGCGCTGACGGTCGTCTTCCACCTGAAGACCCCGGACGCCACCTTCCCCTTCGTCCTCGGCTCGCCGGCCGCCTCGCTGGTCGCGCCCAAGGACTACCCGGCCGACAAGGTGCGGGACGACGGCAAGGTCACCGGCTCCGGCCCGTTCGTGCTCGACTCGTACAAGGAAGGCAGCGAAGCGGTCCTCGGCAAGAACGGGACCTACAACGGCTTCGCGAACCGGCGTAACGACGGGGTGACCATCCGCTACTTCGCGGACTCCACCAAGATGATCGCCGCGCTCAAGAACAAGGAGATCGACGCGACCTACCGCGGTCTGTCGGCCCCCGAGATCAAGGACCTGCAGACCCCCGCATCGCACGCGCTGGGCGTCCAGGTCGTCGAGAACGTCGGCGCCGAGATCCGCTACCTGGTCTTCAACCCCAAGGACCCCCAGGTCGCCAAGCTCCCGGTGCGCCAGGCCATCGCCCAGGTCGTCGACCGCGGCGCGATCGTCTCGAAGGTCTACCAGGGCACCGCCGAACCGCTGTACTCGATGGTCCCCAAGGGGGTCGTGGGCCACAAGACGCCCTTCTACGACAAGTACGGCCAGGCGGACGTCAACAAGGCCAGGAAGATCCTCAAGGACGCCGGGATCACCCAGCCCGTGGAGCTGACCTTCTGGTACACCACCGACCGCTACGGCGCCTCCACCGCCGACGAGTTCACCGAGCTCAAGCGCCAGCTGGACGAGAGCGGCCTCTTCAAGGTCACCCTGCGCGGCCAGCCCTGGAAGGTGTTCCAGGTCGGCTACAAGAACGGCGAGTACCCGGTCTTCGGCCGCGGCTGGTTCCCCGACTTCCCGGACCCGGACAACTTCATCGCGCCGTTCGTCGGCAAGGAGAACGCGGTCGGCACCCCGTACGAGCCCTCCGAGATCCTCACCGACCTGCTGCCCAAGTCCCGCCGCGAGAGCGACCGCGAGGCCGGCGTCCACGAGTTCGAGCAGGCCCAGCAGATCTTCGCCGAGGACGTCCGGCTGCTGCCGCTGTGGCAGGGCAAGCTGTACGTCGCCGCCCGGGAGGACATCGCCGGCGGCGAGCGGGCGCTCGACCCGCAGACCGTCTTCCAGATGTGGGAGCTGTACCGCAAGACCAGCTGGTAGCCCCTGCCGCGGGCGCCCACGGGCGCCCGCGGGTGAGGCGTTGTCAGTGGCCCCCGGTAGGTTCTGGAGCTGTTGCACCAAGCAGTTGCACGAACTTGTACCGGAGGTTGTAGACGTGACCCAGATGCTGCCCGAGTCCTGGCTCCCCGTCCTCGGCGACGAACTGGACCAGCCCTACTTCAAAGAGCTCACCGAGTTCGTCGAGAAGGAGCGGGCGAATGGGCCGGTCTACCCGCCCCGAGAGCAGGTCTTCGCAGCCCTGGAGGCCACTCCCTTCGACAAGGTGAAGGTCCTGGTCCTCGGCCAGGACCCCTACCACGGCGCCGGCCAGGGCCACGGCCTGTGCTTCTCCGTCCAGCCCGGCGTCAAGATCCCGCCCTCGCTGCGCAACATCTACAAGGAGATGCACGCGGAGCTGGGCACGCCCATCCCGGACAACGGGTACCTGATGCCGTGGGCCGAGCAGGGCGTCCTGCTGCTCAACGCGGTGCTCACCGTCCGCGAGGCCGAGCCCAACTCGCACAAGGGCAAGGGCTGGGAGAGGTTCACCGACGCGGTGATCCGCGCGGTGGCCGACCGCCCCGACCCGGCCGTCTTCGTGCTGTGGGGCGCCTACGCCCAGAAGAAGCTCCCGTTGATCGACGAGGAGCGGCACGCGGTGGTCAAGGGCGCCCACCCCTCCCCGCTGTCGGCCAAGAAGTTCTTCGGCTCCCGGCCCTTCACGCAGATCAACGAGGCCGTCGCGGCGCAGGGCCATGAGCCGATCGACTGGCGGATCCCGGACCTGGGCTGACGCCCCACCGCGCCTCGGCGCCATTGCCGGTGCCTCCGGTTAGCGTCGTGACGATCAGACCGGAGCAGGTCTGGCAGAGCAAGCCGGAGGCCGCGGTGACGGAGCAGCAGGAGGCGTCGGAGGACGCCGTCATGACCAGGATCGGCCAAGCCGTCATCCTGCTGCACGCCGGTGACCGGGAGGAGGCCCGCAACCGCCTCGGCGAGATCTGGACCGAGATCGGCGAGGACGGCGACTGCCTCCACCGGTGCACGCTCGCGCACTACATGGCCGACGCCCAGGACGACCCCGCCGACGAACTGGCCTGGGACCTGCGGGCCCTGACCGCCGCCGACGGGCTGGGGAAGGGGCTGCGGGACGGGCTGCCCGCGCAGCACGAGCCGCATCCCGCCGTGCGCGTGTTCTACCCGTCCCTGCACCTCAGCCTGGCCGCCGACTACGTGAAACTCCAGCGGCCCGAGGCGGCGCGGGTGCACCTGGCCCGGGCCCGGGCCGCCACCGGGGCCCTGTCCGACGATGGGTACGGGAACGGCGTGCGGGCCGCCATCGCCCGGCTGGAGCGGCGGCTGGCCGAGGAACCGGGCAGGGGGCCCCGACCGTTCCCGGAGCAGCACCCGTAGCGGTCTCAGTCGCCGTGGACGCCCGCGCAGATACGGGCCTCCGGGCTGTCCGGGTGCCAGCGGCCGTGCCGGCGGCCCAGCGCGCACACGTCGGAGGGCCGGACTGGCAGCTCCTTCACCAGCTCCCGCGGCAATTCCGCGTCCGGCCCCATCGGGTCCGTACGGCCCCCCGTGCCCGCTGAGCGGCCTGCGGCGGGCCGGTGCGGCTCCGGGATGTCCGGCACCGGCGGGACGGCCTGTGAGGGCCCTTCGGCCGCCGGGACCGCCGCGCCCTCAGGAGCAGCGGCGCCGCGGGGCGCGGACGGCCCGCCCGCGACGGAGGCCGCCGGCCGCGCGGAGCGCCCCGGTACGGCCTTCAGCGCCTCCAGGGCGGGCGCCTGGACCGGCACCGGCGCGGCCCCCGGACCGCCGCGCGGATCGTGCTGCGGCGCCGCCCCCGTGGTGCCGGGAGCGGCCGCCGGCTGCATCGGGGCAGGGGTCACATGCACGCAGCCGGAGACGGCCGAGACGGCACAGGCGACTCCGAGCAGCAGCTTCGTCGTGGTTCGGGTTGGATGCACTCGCGCAACTCTGCTGTGCGAGGACCCCGTTGCGAAAACCCGGAGCCGATATTGACCCCGCACGGGTGACGGACATCCGCCGGACACCCGCCCGACACCCGTTCACACCGACGGGCCTCAGTCGCCCGTGGCGCCGTCGATCTGCTCGCGCAGCAGGTCCGCGTGCCCGTTGTGGCGCGCGTACTCCTCGATCATGTGGGTGTAGACCCAGCGCAGGCTGAACGTCTCGCCGCGGTGGTGGCTCCCGGGATCCGACAGCAGATCCAGCGAACGACCCGCCGCGGCCTGCCGCGCCGATTCGACCTCGGTCTGCCAGGTCTGCTCGGCCTCGGCCCAGGTGTCCCCGGGGCCGAAGTGGAAGTCCCCGTCCGGGTCCTCGCGCGTGCAGTACAGCTCGGGGAGGTCCTCGCCCAGCATGATCTCCCGGAACCAGTACCGCTCCACCTCCGCCATGTGCCGTACGAGGCCCAGCAGGCTCAGTTCGGACGGGGCGAGCGCGGCACGGCCGAGCTCCTCGTCCCCGAGCCCCTCGCACTTCCAGGCGAGGGTGGCGCGGTGGTAGTCGAGCCAGCCGTCCAGCATCTCCCGCTCGTTCGCGGTGGTGGAGGGCTCGGTGCGGTGGGATCCGGAGGTGGTGGTCATGGTCGACATCCTCGGCGAACCCGCCCCCCGCCACCAGGGATTAAGCTGCGGAAGTCCCACAAGGATCAACCTGGAGGTTCCCGGTGAAGGTCGGCGTCATCGGACTCGGCGACATCGCCCAGAAGGCGTACCTGCCCGTCCTCACCGCCCGCCCGGGCGTGGAGCTGCACCTGCAGACCCGTACCCCGGCCACGCTGGAGCGTATCGGGGAGATCCACCACATCCCGGCCGGACGCCGGCACACCGACCTCGACGGACTGCTGGCCGAGGGCCTGGACGCGGCATTCGTCCACGCCCCGACGGCCGTTCACCCCGAGATCGTGACACGGCTGCTCGAGGCGGACGTGCCGACGTACGTGGACAAGCCGCTCGCCTACGCGCTCGAGGACTCGCGGCGGCTGGTGGAACTGGCCGAGGAGCGCGGTGTCTCGCTCGCCGTCGGCTTCAACAGGCGCCACGCGCCCGGCTACGTGCAGTGCGCCGACCATCCCCGCGACCTGATCGTCATGCAGAAGAACCGGATCGGGCTGCCCGAGGACCCGCGGACCTTCGTCCTCGACGACTTCATCCACGTCGTCGACACCCTGCGCTTCCTGCTGCCCGGCGAGGCCGACCACATCGACGTCCGGGCCCAGGTGCGCGACGGGCTGATGCACCAGGTCGTCCTCCAGATGTCGGGTGCGGGGTTCACCGCGCTCGGCATCATGAACCGGCTGTCCGGTTCCACCGAGGAGATCCTCGAAGTGTCCGGGCAGGAAACCAAGCGGCAGGTCGTCAACCTCGCCGAGATCATCGACCACCGGGGCCAGCCGACCGTGCGGCGCCGCGGGGACTGGGTGCCGGTCGCCCGCCAGCGCGGCATCGAGCAGGCGGTGGACGCCTTCCTGGAGTCCGTCGCGGCGGGCAGGACGGTCAGCGCCCGCGACGCGCTGCTCACCCACGAGCTGTGCGAGCAGGTGGTGTCGTCGGCTCTGGAGCAGGCTTCCTGAGCCTGAGCGACCGGGCGCCCTCGACCGTGCAGTACGCCGCCAGCAGCGCGAGGGCGACACCCACGGGCCAGTCGCCGAAGCGGACGTAGAAGGTCGTGCCGCGGGCGAGCGGGACCTCGTACACCTGCGCCGCGCTCGCGGAGGTGGGCAGCGCCGGGCCGATCCGCTCGCCCGAGGGGCCGTGCACCTCGCTGATACCGGTGAGGGTGGTGTGCACCACGGGGCGGCCGTCCTCGGCGGCGCGCAGCGCGGCGAGCGAGGCGTGCTGCGCCGGCGCCCAGCTGTGCTGGAAGCTGGAGGTGGCCGACTGGGCGACCAGCAGGGCGGCCCCGTCGCGGGTCAGGCGGCGGCTCATGTCGGGGAACGCCGACTCGAAGCAGACCAGCGGTCCGAGCCGCACACCGGGCCGCCCCGGCAGGCCCATCACCACCGGGGTCCGGCCGCGCTGTCGGTCCTCCTCGGCGGCCTTGCCGACCGAGGTGGCCCAGCCGAGCAGGGACCGGGCCGGTATGTACTCGCCGAAGGGGACCAGGCGCATCTTGTCGTACCGGTCACCGGTCGGCCCGCGGGGGCCGATGAGGACGGAGCTCTTGTAGATGCCGCCCTCGGGCTGCGGGGCTGGCGCCGCAACCGGCGCCGCAGCCGTCCCCGCCGGGCGCCGCGCGTCGACGTTGACCAGGAGCGGAGCCCCGACCTCGGCGGACAGCGAAGCCAGCCGCCGGGAAAGGTCCGGGCGCGCCGCCAGATCCGCCCCGACGCTGCTCTCGCCCCACACCACCAGGTCCACCGGCTGTCCGGCCAGCGACCGCGTCAGCCGCTCCCCGGCGGCGAACCGCAGGCCCGCGCTGTCCGGGCCGTCCGCCACCAGGCCCGGCTGTACGACGGCCACGCGGAGCGTGCCCGACACCTCGGGCCGCGCCGCCCACAGCCACACCACCCCGGTCAGCACCGCGCACCCCGTCACCCCGGCCACCGCCGGAACCCGGGCCCCCGGCACCGCGATCAGCAGCACCAGCCCGCAGTTCACCGCCACCACCACCAGGCTCACCAGCCACACCCCACCCACCGAGGCGAGCCGCAGTGCGGGCGGCACCTGCCACTGGCTCGCCCCCAGCAGCCCCCACGGCCCGCCCAGCCCCTGCCAGGACCGGGCCAGCTCCGACAGCAGCCAGCCCGCCGGTACGAGGAACAGCGCGGCCGTCGCCCGGCCCGGCTCCGGGACCCCGCCGAGGAACTCCCGTACCAGCAGGGCCCAGGGGATCCAGAGCAGCCCCAGCAGGGCCGCCACCAGCAGCAGGAACACGTGCAGGCTGGGCAGCAGCCAGTGGTGGACGGCCAGGATGAACCCGGCGCCGCCGAGCCAGCCTTCCAGTGCCGCGCGCCGCCCGGTCGGCGCCGACCTGAGCAGCAGCATCCAGGGCACGAGGGCGACGTACGCGAACCACCAGAGGGCGGGTGCGGGGAAGGCGAGGCACGGCAGCGCTCCGGCGGCGGCCGCGGCCGCCGCACGCCAGCACCGGGTCCGTTTCGAGAGCATGACGCGCCTCCGCTTCCAGTGTGGAACAGGGACGCCCGGGCGGCCGTCCGAGCAGGATCTAGAAAGACATGTGCCGCCATTTCTCGTGCACGGTGACGCGGGTGAGCCGCCAGCCGTCGCGGGCCGTGCGGGCGAGGCCGAAGGTGTAGCGGCCGGCGGCGACGAAGTTCGGCGCGGTCACCGTCCCGTCGGACTCCTCGCCGGCCAGCCGCATCGGGTTGAGGAAGTCCGCCCGCACTTCGGCACGGTCGCCGGGGGAGCCGCCGAGGTCCTCCAGCCGGATCAGCCGGTTGACGATGAGGTGCTGGCGCACAGGGAACAGCTTCATGGTCTGCGCGAGCCAGTCCGCGACCTCGGCGGCCGGGCCCTCGATCCCGCCCGCGGAGCTGTAGTCGGCCCGTCCGGAGGGGGCGAACAGCGCGCGGTACGCCGCCCAGTCGCCGTCGTCCACGGCCACCGCGTACCCCGTGACCACCTCGTCGATCGCCAGCCGGTCCATGACCGTGGCGAGGTCCACACGCTGCGTCATCGGGTCAGTGTGGGGGTGCGGGGCGGCGAGGCCAAGGGGCGTGCGCGCACCGGATCCCCACACGGTCGATCAGTGACCGGAATGCGCCTCCCGCTGCCGGACCACGACGAGGAACGCGTCGGTGGCCAGGTCCATCACCACCTCGGCCGGCACGCCCTCGCGCATCCGCTCGGCGGCGTACTCCTCGGCGGGCCAGCTTCCTCTCGGACTTCCGGCCGGAAACCGCTCCAGCACCACTCGACCCATGGGACACCCCCTGCTGCTTGCCTTCCGGTCTCTTCAGGTCTCTTCAGGCACAACGACGCGGAGGCCGCCCGGGAACGTTCCCGAGCGGCCTCCGGTTCACGCGAAGCGGTGAGCGGCAGCCCCGCTATCCGGCCGACGCGGCGGCGTGGGGGCTGAGCACGCCCATCGCGATCAGTACGAACAGCGCGATGCCGAGCAGGATCCGGTAGACCACGAAGGGCATGAAGCTCTTGCTGGAGATGAACTTCATGAACCAGTTCAAGTCGAGGAACGTGCGAGTAGAGACCTTCCACGTCGGCGACCTCGTGGCCCATGCGGGTCTCCACGACTATGCGACTGTGTCGATCTTCGTCCAGCCACTCCTTGCCGCCGTGACGAAGCAGGTACAGCCGCTTCCCGGCGTACGCGGTCGCATGGACCTCTGGAAGGGGGGCGGCGGGAGATGGCCAGCGGGGCTGGCCCAGGCGAATCCTCGCGAACTCCTCGGAGGCTGGTCGCCCGCGCGAGACCGGCCGCCAGTAGGAGTAGCTGAAGTTTGTGTTGGCCAGCAGCCCGCCGCCAATGGCCGGGAACAGGTACTCGTGGTCAGCAGACGCCCCGCCCGTGCAGCGTCTGCAGTGGCGCATCCAGGACGGCGAACACGTGCTCAATCAGGCCGAGGTCGCACTGGCGCTGACTGGGCATCATCTCGACAACCTCCGAGAAGGCACCTGACAAACGGTCCCGGTCCGCCAAAGTCGCCTATCCATAGGCTATTTTGACTGGCCTGTCCATCTCAAACCGACTGCCATAACGAACGAAGGGCGAACGCCATGAGGATCACCAGGACTGCACTTAGGACGCGGGCCAAGATTGCCGTGTCCATCGCGGCGCTGGCCGCTGGCTCACTCATACTCACCGCCTGCAGCGGAGGCAGCGGAGGCAGCGGAAGCAGCGGAAGCAGCGGAAGCAGCGACAGCGCCGGCAAGCTCGACGGTACCTACTACGTCAAGGACGTCAACGGCACGTCCGACCTCGGCCAGCTGGTCGTCAAGGGCAACAGCGTCTCGCATCATGAGTACAGCTGCGATGGTGTCTACGAGAAGCCGGGCGTGACCAGCACCGGCGAGTTCAACAAGGATCAGTCCCAGATCATCTGGACGGTCGCCGGAGACGACAGCCGCAACAAGCGGACCGGCAGCGAGCCAATCTCGACCAGCAACACCTCGATCAGCATCAGCGGTAGCGCGTACGTGCGTGACAACTCCGATGCCGGCAAGGCTCTGTTGGACGGCTTCAAGACCAAGTGCGGGAAGTAGCGTCGACGTCCCGCCGGCCGGCGAAGCAGCACAGAACCCCGTGGGCATCGCGTCCACGGGGTTCTGTCCTTCCTCGGCTGGTCAAGACTCTGACGTCTACTCCTGAAGCTGCAGCGCCCGGTATTCCTCGATCGTCTCCGGCGGCCGGCCGTACTTCGGGGCATGCCGCTCGACGAAATCGAGTTCGGGCCCATGCTGCCGGCCTCCGAATCCTCGACCGGGCCACCACGACGAACACCACGGCGCTGACGCCGATGTTGGACAGACACCACCCAAGCAGCAGCACCATCAGCACCACAGGCAGATCATCCTCGATCTCCATGGTGCCCAAAACGCCCAAGCCTGCGCCGTTGACCAGAAGGCTCGACACGTACCCCTCGAACGAGCCGACCAGACGTGCCAGAGTCCGCGGCTCGTCACGATGCCGCACGGCGCGCACCATCTCGCCGACGAACACTACGGTAGCCACAGCCGCCACCGTACTCAGTGCCAGCTCACGGATGCCGGTGACCCACCATCGCGCCGAGCTCCACCAGCCACGAGGGAACTCGCCGCGAAGCCTTGATCCGAGCCCCATGCTCCCCTCCTTCTCACACGCCTCAAAGGACGACGCACCCGGTGAGGTTGATCGTTCTCACCGGGTGCGTCAGGCCTCCACGCTCGCCCTTGATCGGACGATCAGTCCTCCTCGCGCCGGCCACGGCGAGTGCCACCCGCCGGCCGCTGCTGCGGCTCCGGGGTCTCCACGCTCTGAGGCGTCGGATTGGCAATCCGGCGCGGACGCGGAACCGGAGCCTGCCGCGGCGAAGGAGCCGGTGCAGGAGCCGGCGGCCGCGGAGCATGAGCCCACGGGGCAGGCGTCTGGCGCGGCGTCGGCGTCGACGCCTGGATCGAACCCGGCTGACGCGCTGCCTGCGTCCGAGCCGGAGTCCGCGCACCAGGCGCAGCCGGAGTCTGACCCACGGCCGGAGCACCGGCCCCTGGCTGCCTCGGAGCCGAGGCGCCGTCGCGGCGGGCGTTGATGACGGGCAGCAGCCCGTCACTGTTCGCCTGCGCCTCGGCCTGCTCCTGCCGTGCCGGCGGCCGGACGGGGGTCTGGGCCTGAGCCGGGGCAGGGGTGCCCTGAGCGGAGCGTGTCGGACGTGTGCTCGGCGCACCCGACTGCGTCGGAGCAGGAGCCGGGGCAGGGGTGCCCTGAGCGGAGCGTGTCGGACGTGTGCTCGGCGCACCCGACTGCGTCGGAGCAGGAGCCGGGGCAGGGGTGCCCTGAGCGGAGCGTGTCGGACGCGCGCTCGGCGCACCCGACTGCGTCGGAGCAGGAGCCGGGGCAGGGGTGCCCTGAGCGGAGCGTGTCGGACGTGTGCTCGGCGCACCCGACTCCGTTGCAGCAGGAGCCGGGGCAGGCACACCGTCGCCGCCGAAGCGCTGCGGTGCAGCCTGCTGGTTGCCGCCCTGTTGGCTCTGCGCACCCTGGGAACCCGCGCCGAACTGCGTCGGTGCCGTCTGACCGGCGACAGCCTTGCGGTCTCCGGTGGTCGGGGCAGAACCAGCGCCGTTGGCGCCGCTCTGGCCCTGAGCACCACCACGTGAACTCGACGGCTCCGTCGACGAGGAAAGTACCTCACCGGGGATGACCTTGTGGCCGTCCGCGGCGTACCCGAGGTTCGACAGGCCACCCTGTTTGCTTAGACCCTGCGCCGTCTGCTTGTCCGAGCGCGAGCTGCCCGCTCCGCCACTCGTCCGCTGCAGCGGACCACCCTTGTCGGCGTGTCCGTCGCGACCGGGCGCGCCCAGAACACCGGCGGGACCGATGCCGCCCGGCAGAGCCTTGACGCCGTCATTGCCGCCGCCGGAGCCACTACCACCAGGACCACCCTCCAGCGCCGGACTGTCCGGGCCATCCGGTCCGTCCTGCCCGCCACCCTCGAGGGTCAGCTGCTGCTTACCGGACGTCAACTCCTTGGCGTCACCGTTCGTGCCGCCGGCGTTCGTCGACGCCGTCTTGCCCTTGGGCTTGCCCGTGCTCGGGGACGCCGGACCGCTGGTCTTGCTGTTGAACCCGTTGGCGAGGTTGTTGCCCATGGCCATACCCGCGCCGGCCCCCGCACCCGAGGCCAGAGCAGGCATCAGCCCACCCTTGTCCGGCTTCGGCGTGCTGTTCGTCTCGAGGAACTTGTCCACGAGCTTGGTGACCACCTCGTCCATCGCCTGCAGCACAGTCTTGCGCACCCGTAGCAGGGCGAAGGTGATGCCCATGATCACCAGCGAGGAGATCAGGGTCAGGACCACCACGATGATCCCGCCGAGCGCGGCGTTGCCCCACAAGCCACCCGGGCTCATGAAGCTCGACACGGGGCCGGCCATGATGTCCGGGACCGAGATCAGGAACTCCGAGACGAACTGGTAGACGAATAGCGTGACGAGGACTTCCAGGATCATCGCCGTGGAGTAGATGATCACTTTGGCGATCGCCTGCATGGCGCCCAGCGTCGCGAACGGTACGGCGGCCACCAGGCCGAAGGTCCGCTTGATCGCCCCGGCCAGCATGCCGATGGCGTACCAGAAGCCGAGCAGGACGATGGAGCCCAGGACGGTGGCCGAGTTGCTCCAGTACATGAACTTCGCCGGCCCCGTGCCCACCTGGCTGACGGCCATGTGGTTCTCGCGGGTGAACCCGCTGGTGGCGTTGTTCGATGAGTACATGGCCAGTGAGCTGGGGTTGAACCCGGTGTTGAGGTAGTTGTACGCCGCCAGGGGAGACAGGTTGCATGAGGAGGGTGTCTTGCCCACCGTAAAGCCACAGCCACCCTTCGTCCCCGTCGTCGTGAAGACCGTCGAGTCCTTACCGGGGCGAGAGGAGGTCAAGCCCGTGCCGTCGGTCGAGATCACCGGGTGATCGACCGGCTTCGGCCCCTTTTCCTCACCGAACTCCTTCACGTCGCCGTAGGTCTTCTTGTCGACGAACCAGCCCTTCTTGGTATCCGCGCTCTCGTCCAGTTGCGTGATCGAGCTCTTGATCCCCGACTCGAAGTCGGAGGCTGCGATCTCGTTGCTCGCGATGTACTTGCCGATGATCCCGAAGGTCGAGAACACCGCTTTGAAGTCGTCCGAGGCACGGCCTCCGTTGCCGGAGACGGTGCCGTCCTTCCAAGCCGACTCGGCGTCGTTGACCTTCGTCCCGATACTGATGCCGTTGAACGTCGCCCCGTGGGACTGCTTGTTGATCGCCAGCGCACTCGTGCGCACGGACATCATCGCGTCCGGGCTGGCCTGGTCATCGTTCCAGGAAACAGTGGCCTGGTCCGGAATCCCCAGGCGGTCGTTCATCATCCACGCCTCGAAGTCGACGTACGTGCTCAGCACGACGCGCGTCGGGCCGGCGTGTTGACCGAGAACGGAGTCGTCGAACTTTCCGAGCACGCTGGAGTACATCGACCCGACGAGCGGCAGGCCGACGCCGATGAAGACGACGCGCACGATGAGCTTCTTGATCGCCGAGCCTCGGTCCATCTTCTTGAACATGACCAGGCCGATAAGCAGGACGCCGATGAAGATCGGCACGAGCGCCTGCCACGAGATATCGACGAGCAAGCCGTACCAGCCGCTGATCCAGTGCTGCAGACCCGAGAGCGCGCCGCCTCCGGTATCGCCTCCGGTCATACCCTCGGCAAAAGTCGGATTCACCGCCGCGACCGCGTTGTAGAACCACAGGAAGGGGTTGATGAGCTTCAGGAACTGGATGATGAAGTAGAACAGCGTGCCGACCGCCAGCGCCAGGGCGTAGAGGACCCAGATGATCGACCCCCCGATCACGCTCACGATCTGGCCGCCGATGCCCGAGGACATCGTGTCCAGGCCAAGGTCGTTGTTGGCCGCCCCGAAGTGCGCGTAGTCGAGCATGCCCGAGTACTTGGCGTTGCCCTTGTCGTCTTTCGCGGCCAGGGTCTCGTAGGTGACAGTCTGCGAGGACCCCGACACCTCGGCGAAGAACCAGCCCACGATGTTGCCCAGGCTGAACTCCGGGTCGGCGTAGCCGAGAATGGAACCGCCCGAGGCCGGGCTGGACGTGACCGGCTTCCAGTTCGCGTGCATGCCCTTGTCGTTCTGCGGCGAGTTCTTCTCGCTGAAGTACGAGCTCGCGTTCGAGGCCAGCTGGTAGAGGCTGTAGTTGTCGCGCTCCTTCTTGTCGTCCGCAGACGCCGGCGAGGACGTCGCCATCATGAAGACCGGCACGAGCAGCGCCGCCAGGAGCATGAGGGCGAGCCCGCGCGCGAGCCTGCCCGGGCGGACTGCACCCACGCTGTGGCCGGCCCGGGCACGCAGCCTCGCCACCGCCGTGATCGTCCCGTTCATGGTCTCTCCTCTACTCCTCGTCCTCGTATCGGTGCTGACCTCGCTCATGTCTTTTCCAGCTTCTTGGGCTTGGGCCTTGTTGCTGGTCGCTTTGCGTTGTTCTCGGGCTGCTGCAGGCTCTTGCCGTCGGTGCGCTTGATCGCGTCAGCCTGGCCCGCGTCAGCCTGGCCCGCGTCAGCCTCACTGCCGTCGCCCTCGCTGTGCTTCCGGATGCTGGTGAGGTTCGCGCCCGGTGTCGGCTTGTCGTGCATGATCGAGTCCATCCGCGCCGTCTCTTCGGCCTTGGCCGCCTCCAGTCGGACCTGCCTGCGTTGGGCCTCGCGGTAGGGGTTGATCCCCAGTGCCAAATCCAGGTGAAAGACCACGTTGGAGACGCCCCGGCGCAGGTACGTGAGGTTCTCGTCCTTGGTCGTGATGAGTCGGGCGAGATCCGGCGGGATCCGCTGGTGCAACTGCTTCTGGTACTCCGCCACTGTTTTGTCGCGCATCGGGCCGAAGAGCGTGTAGTCCGCAGCATCGAACTTGTTGAAGTCGCTGTCGGCCAGCATCTTGTCGACGTCGTTGTAGCTGTAGACCACCCGGCCGCCGCGCTCGTGCATGTGGTCGAACTGGTCCTTGAGGTACTTCTTCACCCGGTCGTCGATGTGCTCGGTGCCGTGGATGATCACTGTGTCGCCGATTCCCAGCTTGCCGACGGCGAAGCCGACGATGTTCACCAGCTGCGCCATCGCCACGCCCTTGCCGCGGCGCATGAGCCGCGAGAAGTCGTAGACCACGCGCCGCGAATCCCGGACCCCGTCCACAGCCGAGGCCGTGTGGTTGTTGAACAGGTCGCCGTTGGTGCTCAGCATCGCGTTGGCGATGCCTCTGAGCACGTTGTAGGCGCGCAGCTGGTCCGGGTCGGTCTTGCTGGAGTTCAACAGCGCCTTGTGCGCGGTCGCCAGGTAGGAGACGAACATCTGAAGACGCGGCACCTGGGTGTGCGGGATGTTCACTACGCGCAGGCGGTTACGCTGCTCCTTGGCGTTGTGCCGCCACATGCCCTGCTCGATGTAGAAGTCCGTGGCGGTGTCTTCGAGGGCACTGCGGATGATCGAGCCGACGGCACCATCGGTGGTCTCGTAGAGCTGCTCGAACATCAGCTTGAGCTTCTCCATCTGAGCGGAGAAGACCGTCAGCTCGTCCTCCTCCTCGCCGAACATTTCGAACATGTTCACGTCGCCCTGATTCAGGTCCACGCGGGAGGTGAGCCGCTCGAACCTCGGGCCGAGCTTGTCGAGGTTCGCCCCGTCAAGGACGAGGTGGACGACCTGGCCGTTGTTCAGCAGCGTCGCTTGCGAGATCTTCGAGCACCACATGTTGGCCACCCGCTGGCGGTCGAGGTACTCGCTGAGGGTCGCGTCGGCGACGATCACGTGGTGGTCGTAGGCGTTTACGTCCATGAGCACGGCGCTGTTGTTGACGTCGCCGACCATGTAGCCGACGTACTCGCCGCCCTTGTCGTTGAGGCCGTTGGTTACTAGCGAGTACGAGCCGGCCAGCTCGGTCGAGGTGAAGTGGAAGCCCTTGCCCTTCTTCTTCTCGTTGTTCTTCCACAGGCCCGAGAGCTCCTGGCGCTGCTCGCCGGCGTAGGGCGCAGCCTTCAGCGTGCCGAAGCGGTCGATGTACAGGCGCGTGACCCGGTCGATCGTGTCGTCCAGGGTCGCCAGATCCGGGGCCTTGAGAAAGAGCCGGTTGTGCACCGAGAGGTAGCTCGCGCCGTCTTGGAGCTCTCCGATCGTGACCCCGAGGTCACCGGAGATCTTCGCGGCCTTGCGCTTGGAGGAGGTTGTGCCCGTCTCCTCCTGCTCGTTGGCATCGAGTCGTTCCAGCTTCTCGGACTGTTTCGTATATGAGTCGATCCACTTGTCGTCCATCCGCTTGACCTGCTCAAGCACGACCGCGGTGACCCGCTCGTCCAGGCCGTCCGGGATCCGATCGATGCCCCAGAAGGCGGCGAAGTTGTCGTGCGCGGCGTCGTCGTGGAAGTACGCCAGGATGCAGGCGACCGAGCCGTCGACCTCGAAGTAGTCGGAGCGGAAGAGGTACTTCTCCTTCGGCTTCAGCGCGAGCAGATGCGGATAGGCGTCGAATATGCCCTGGAGGTGCTTCACCTCCCGGCGGCGCTGCCACCAGTTCTTCTTCGGCTCGGCGGCTTCGTCGGCCACGCCGTGAGCTGCCGCGGTGTTCTGCACGCCCTCAGCCCGAGCAGCGTCGTCCGCGGGCAGATCACCGACCGGAAGCTCCGCGCTCTCATTCGTCTCGTCAGGCTTCTTTCCCGGGATGCCGAGCTGTGCCCGGACTTTCGTCATCAGCGCCATGGTGTCCTTCGTTCGTTCCTCGTCGTGTGGGTCGGCCTGGCGCTGTCAGTTCAGCGACCTCTTGAGATCGAGCAGTTCGTCGTCGATGCCCTGGTAGAAGACCCGCAGCATCGGCTCGGCCTCCTCGCGGTCGAGCATCGTGGCTTCCTTGATCATGAGGGTGGAGCCGCCGACCTCGGCCTGGAGGACTTGGTGTCCCTTGCGCAGTGCGTCGGTGTTCTTACCCTTGAGCAGCAGGTACTGGTGGATCGAGGGGAACTTCCCGCCCACGTGCTGCGTGAGGATGTCGTACTGCTCGTTCTGCAGCTCGATCAGATCGGGGTCACGGAGCTGAAGGGCCTGGTTGCGCTGCTCCAGGTTCGCCACCTGGTGGTAGATCCGCTGCGGCTCCTTCGTTGTGATGAAGCTGTGCTCGCAGGTCGTCTCGACCTTGCGCCAGAAGGAGTCGACCCGGTCGAGGATCCCGATCCGGTCCTCGTCGAAGAGCAGATAGCTCGCTGAGCCGACGACCAGGTAGACCCGGCCTTCGCCGCCGTCGGAGAAACGGATCAGCCCGCCCTCGTCGATCCCGTCGATGCCGACGATCGAGTAGAAGTCCGTGGGGTTCGAGCTGCGACGGGTGAAGACGTGGCGGGCCTTGCGGGGCAGATAGGCAAGGAAGGCCGGCACCCGCATGATGCGCAGTTCCTTCGTCTTCATCAGCCCGCCGAAGTAGGCGATCGCCGCCAGTCCCCAGAGAACGAAGAACGCGATGGCGACTGGGCCCGAGCTCGCGACGAACGTCGACGTGCTGAACCACAGCAGGGCGAGGATGCCGCCACCGAAGAAGAGCAGCTGCTTGATCGGGGAGGGCTTCGCCGCCCAGCCGCCCTTGCTGAGCGTGATCTCGTGATCTAGAAAGCTCCTGTTCAGCGAACTTGGCACCTTATAGGACAGTTTCGCCATGAATCCCCCATCCCCCTTGCGACCGCAATGGCCATTGCTCGACCTATCGAGAAGTCTTCATACATGAGGCGCGCGAATGGCATCCTATCTTAGATAAGTCATTCGAAACGAGAGTGAAAGGGACTCGGATGGTGACGTGGGGCGAGTCTGGCTGGCGGATCCGAGTCGTCGAGTGTCGTATGAGCGGCTGACAGATCAGTCGCACCGCGGAGCGTCGTCGCCTAGGCCGAGCACGGCCAACGCATCGGCGGAGCCGCTCTGGTCGAGGCCTTCCTGACGAACCGACATCCCGTCGAGCACTGCCTGCTCCGAGTGCCGAGGGGGGTGCGTGCCCGGCGCCGCGCAGCGTCTCCTTGACCGGATCGAGCACCGAGAGCACTCGCGCGTGGTGCACTTAATGCACCACGCGCGCATACGCCAGAGCGTCGGGGTGCCGGCCGTGGCCGTGACGAGCCGCTGGACCAACCCCGGGACCGCCGGCGCCTCGTGGTGCAGGCGCTCGCTCAGCAGGGCGAGCTGCTCGTTCAAACCCTCCAGAGCCCGGACGCATCCCGCCGCGGGTGCCGCGCCAGCATCCTGAAGTCGTCCAGCTACACCACCGAGGTGCAGTCTCACGACGCCAGCGCCACCACTGCGTCGCCAATGGCAGCAGCTGGCCCCGAGGTCCGGGACCCGCTGCTACTCGTCAGTACCCGGCCGACATCAACCGAACGACGGGACGATCTTCTTCTTGCCGCCCTCTTCCTTCCAGGAGATGCGGGCGTCGAAGGTCCTGCCCTTGGCCGAGACGAAGCCAGTGCCCTGGATGGTCTTACCGGCCGCCAGGTCCTTGCGCTGCGCATCGGTGAAGGTCACCTGGCACCAGGACCGAGGTGGCTCGTCGTCGGAGCCGAAATCAGGGATGATCTTCCTGGCCTTCGCGTCCCAGGTGACCTTGCAACCGAAGGTCTTGCAAGTCCGCGCGCTGACGAAGTCGTCGATCTCCAGCGCCTGGCCCGCCAAGAGCACCGCGACCTCCGCCGGCGTGAACGTCCGGCCAGACCACTTCGTCGGCTTGTCCGGCACCTCCAGCTGGAACCCGACGAACTTGCGACCCTTGAAGTTGCCGACGCCGAGCGCACCGGTGGCCGGGAAGGGCTTGTTCCCCTTCGGCCTCGCCTCGAACGAGATCGTTTCGCCCGCGAGCAGCTTTGCCACCTCGTCATCGCTGAACTCGTGGCCCGACCAGACCTTCTTGAAGGCGACCTTCTTCGGGCCACCTGGAGCGGCCTGCCACACGCCCTCGGCGCGGCCGGCGCCGACCTGCTCTTTCAGGCCCAGCTCGGCGCGCATGGGCGAGGCGTTCTTCGTCATCGTGGCGATGTCCTCGCGCACCCGGTCGGCGACGACGGCCAGGCGCTCCTCGGCGTCGCGATCCCGGCGGCGATGTCGCGCATGTCGGCGTAGACCTTCTCGGTGAGCCCGAGATCACCGATGCGCGTGCCCGGCAGGAGCCTCCAGCTCATTTCGCCGGCCTGCGCCAGCCTGAGCTTCTGGCCCTTCTCGGTCAGCAGCGGGTACTTCGCCTTGTCGTTGGTGACCTCCGAGTACGTCGAGGCGCGGGTCGCACCCGTACCCACGTCGCGCTTCTCCAGCTGCTTCATGAGCCACTTCATCGTCGGGTGCTCGGGGCGCTTGTTCGCGCCCTCGAAGATGAACGGCTCAGCGTTCCGGCCCAGGCCCTTGCCGGACTCGTTCCCGTCGCCCTCGTCCGCGTCGTCGCCAGTATCCGGATCGAACACGGCCTTCCAGCCGGGGCTCTTGGGCACGTTGGCGATGCCGACGAAGTCCGGGTACTTCTCCACGTGGCCCTTCTGGAGGTGGTCCTCGGCGAGCACGGCCAGGTAGTTCTTCGCGAGCATCTCGTAGATGAGCCGCCCGGCCTTGCCGTACTTGCGCTCGACTCCGTCCAGCGACGAGGGCACCTTCGGACCCGGACGGTTCGCGCCGTGCGCGCCCTGGGGCTTCACGTGCATGGAACGAGGCTGCCGGTGAGGCGCGGCGCGTCCTCGGGGAGCGAGGCCGGCGCGGCCATACCCGCACACCGCGGAGTGCAGTAGAAACCGAGGTACACCCGGGTCCTGGACACAGAGACCCGACAACCCCACGCCTTGCAGCGCTGACGGACGGAAAAGAGCTTCTCCTTGCTCGTCGCGGTCATCGGATCGGCCGCCCTTCCCGCTCGCGTTCGAGCCTCAACTGCTTCCTGGTCGCCTCACGGGCCATGTCCCGGAGATGGATCGCCTCCTTGTGTGTGATCGGCGCGTCATGAAGGTTGTGCGAGCCCCGCAGGAAGTTCTCCGTGCGGTCGGCGATGGAGTATGCGAGCGCCTGCTCGATCACCGCGCTGGTCTGGCGCACCTCGCCCAGCTCGTCGCGCAGCTTGCGCAACAACCCGTCCCGCTCGCGTTCGACAGCCTCGATGCTCATCAACCGTGTCAACACGCTGCCCAGCAGCGGGTCGCGGGAGCGGAACAGCTCCACGGCGCGCTCGGTGGCAGGATCGGCATCAAGGTGCAGGTCGAGCTGTGCCAACAGGAACGCCATCACCAGCGTGCCCTGGCTCAGCCGCCGGCTGAACTCCCGAGCGGCGCTGTCGCTCACGCCCAGCTCACGGACTGCGGCTGCTCGCAGCTGCTCCCGCAGCGCGTTCATGACGCTCTCGGGCAGCGCCTTGATGTGCGGCTGGCTCTGCACGCCGACGAGCCGGAAGCCCGACTGGGGGAGCGTGGCGGTCTCGGCTGTACTGCCCGAGCCCCTTTTCGAGGGCGCGCTCTGCACGGCGCGCCGATCACCGGTGAACTGCAGCGATCCGGGCCCCACCTGCTCGGGTTCGTCCGGTGCGGCGACGTCGTCATGAGCAGCGATTTCCGCTGTAGCGGCGCCCTCCACGTCCGGCCGGTACCCGGGAGCGGAAACGGCATCGGCCGCAGGGCCCGCCGGTACACCGCCCGGGAGCACCCCGTCAGCGGTGTTCTGTCCGCCGCCGGCGCCACCGCGCTGATGGGATCTGCCGGCCCGCTCGGAGTTGCCAACGTCGGGCTCGCGGTCCGGCTCCGGGTTCTGGCGATCTGTTTGGGCTTCCCCATCGAGATCAGCCTGCGGACCTTCAACATCGAGTTGAGAGTCGATGTCGCCGGTCTCGTCGAACTGCACCTCCGGCTCGGGTGTTGCCGCCTCAGGCCCAGGCTGTGCGGCCTGAGCCTGGACGCGCTTCAACTCTTCGCTCCCACCGCGCCGGTAGGCGTCGAGGAAGGACGTGTCCACATCCATCACCTCGTCGGTGGGCGTGGCCGCCTCCAGCATCTCTGCGAAGTCCCGGCTCATACGAGCTCACCGTCCTCCTCGTCGAGCAGGTAGTTGTCGCCGCGGGTGAGCCCGATCAGCGAGTCGAAGCCCGTGGTGACGACGCGTTCGAGGTTCGCCGAGTTCTTCGCCAGCGCCGCGACCTGATCGACGAGCTCATTGAGCCGCGCGATCTCCAGGGTAGGCAGGTCATAGTCGAGGTTCTCGCGCCGGATCTTCTCGACCACCGCCTCGGCCACGTACTCGCTCACCGAGGAGAACCCGCGCTTGTCGGCCCAGTACTCCGCGCGCTGCTTGTCGTCCGAGCTCAGCCGGACGAACATGCCCTGGCGGCCACCGCTGCTGCTCTGTGTCCTGCCCGGCAGCTTCTTCTTCGCGCCGCGCACAGGTTGCGTCGTCTTATCCAACTCGTGTGCGGCAGTCATCTGTGGCTTCTCCATGCCTTGCCTCGCCAATCCGTGAAGTCGCCTTATCGACGCTAGTAGATAAGGCGTATGCCACTCTCTATGTTTCCTGTCGAGCATCGATAGAGTCGAAGACGTGACCAGTCTCTCTGAAGGGGCCACCTGCCGCGGGCCGCACTCTCCTTCGCGTGACGGTGCGAAGAGAACGGACCGAGCGCTACACGTCGCAATGGGTTCTTCATCTGTCTGATGAGCGCCCGCTCAGGAGTCGGACAGGGGAGTCGGCGTCGCGTTCGTCGTGCAGTCGACAAGCTCCTGGGTGAACCTCGGGGACTGCCAGATCGCCTTGTCTTTGTCGTTCGGCAGGTGTTCGGCGATTGACCCGGTGCCGAGCGGCGCACCGCCGGCGAGGAAGTGCAGCGCCTCCTGGCTGAAGCCTGCCTTGTACACCAAGGTCGACAGGCACTGGCCGGCCGCCGCGTAGGTCTTCTTCTGGCTCTCGTCACGGGCGTAGGAGGAGAACATCGAGACCAGGCCCTTGGTGAGCTCGATGGAAGAGCTGACTGGCTGATCCGCGCGAACCGGGTAAGCAGGCTTCAGGTTCGGCTTGCCCACCACTGGCTTCGCGGCTGCCTCCGGCGGCGCGTAGCTCTGGGCCTTGGGGCCACCGCTGTCCGGAAGTACAGCCTTGCCGATGCATCCGTCGAAGTCCTCGCGCAGCGACCGCGAGGCCAGCAGTGCGGCGTCGTCCCCGCTCACCTTGTTCAGTCCGCCGATGACTGCGCCCATGTCGTCGCTGTCGGCCTTGACGATGTAGGCCAGCGCCTTCTCCGACATTCCCGCCTTCCGTACTGCGCTACCCAGGCAAGCTCCGCCGTCCTCTCCGGAGCTTCCGGCGCCTTGGAAAGCGAGCTTGTCCAGCGCCTTGCCGAGAGCCTTGTCGGCGACCTTGGCCGTGCTCGCGCTCGGGCTTGACGCAGGCGGTGGCTGTGCCTCCTTGGCCGTTCCGCCGTTGCCGCTGGAGCACCCAACGAGCACAACGCCCGCAGTCAGCGCCGCAGTGGAGAGTCCAGCCTTCCTCGCCCTCCAGGTCCTCATCTCTTCTCGCCTCGCATCCCCTGTGGTCGACCAGTCTGATTGGATCCACTGGTCTCTGAGGGTATCTTATTCGAGTGGCCATTGAATGATGGTCTGCGATGAGTCGGAATGTCGCGAGATAGAGAATCTCGGCCTGCTGCGGTCGGCTACCTCGGACCTTCAACGCAGTGCTCGCGTCCATCGCCTGCGACCGGCAGCTCATGCAGGGGGCCACACCCTGACGCGCGTCCGCTTCCGGAAGGAGAGCGCCGGACATGACCATGCGTGCTGCGCACGTCCCCGCGCCCATGAAGCCAGGCCCGGTCGTCTATACCGACCAGCAGCTTCTCCGCGTGCTCATCCGCCTGGCGCAGGGGGAGAGCATCCTCGGACGTCGCGCGTTCGAGCAGCGCCGCGGGGACGCAGACCCTTCTCCTCCGCTCTACGAGCGGCGCTTCGGGAGTTGGAACCGCGCGATAGAACTCGCGGGACTCGACGTGGTCGCACAGCCGGAACAACTGCAGGATGCGACGACGAAGTGGACCCAGGAACAGCTCATCGCCGCGATCCGCCGGTGTCTGCTGGTAACGGGATCCACGACGCTGGCGGCCCTACGAGGCCTGGCGCACGGATCCGGCACATCCGAAGTCTGATGTTCCGCCGGCCGCCACCATCTGCTTCCGGATGGGCAGTTGGTCGCGAGCCACAGAGCTGGCTGGCAGCTGAAGTGGGAAGGAGATCCATGGTGGACGTCTTCGCCGTCTGCATTCTTGAGCCGTGCTGCGAGAAGACGGAGCACCCACCCCAAGGCTTCGGGCTGCTGCACCACCACCGCCACAACAGGCCAGGGCCCGACAACAGTGCCCGTGCAGTCCGGGGATGGGTACGACGACTGCTCCGGCGCACACTCACCGTCGCAGGAGCAGCGATGCCGCGGCCCGCGCTGTTGCCGGATGTGAGAGACGATGCCGCCGCCGGCGTCTTCCTCGCCGCCAACACCACCACGACGGACGGGGACACGACATGATGCTCGCGATCGGCGCGCCGCTCGGCTGCGCCGCCACTCTGCTCGCCCTCGCCATCCGGCGTGGCCTGACCCGCACGCCGCACTGCGGGTGGTGCGCGACCGCCTCGAACTGGCCCACCTCCCAGCACGACGCCCTGCTCTGCCGCGGCTACGTCCAGGACCACCGCGGCGAACGGCTGCGCGACATCAAGCACGGCCGCCCCGTCGAGGAGCCGAACCCGTGGGGCGAGGCGTACCTACTCGACGAAGAGATCGCCAGCGAACGAAGGCCGACGCATGAGCACCGAGACCACCACGGCCGCCGCCGACTTCGCCCAGGCGCTCGCCGAGCCGGCCGACGGATACCGACCGACCCTGAGGGCACAGCGCCCGTGATCGCCACAGTCACCGACCCGGCGACAGGCGAGCAGCACCCGGCCCCGATCGAGCCCGGCCAGCTCGACTGGGTGACCGCCCTGGTTCGGGGCGAGCGGGACACCTTCCACGCCGCCCGGTGCCGCGGCAGTCTTTCACCCTGATCCGCCGGCTCGGTGTCATGCCGTCCGTCATTCCTCGTCTTCGCAATGGCCCTGGTGTTCTGGTTCATCACCGCAACGCTCCGCGGGTTCGAGATCACGGATCTCGGACACGTACAAGGCTTGCTTCAGTTGTAAGAGAGGCGCCGCCAACCAAAGGGTGTTGCAGAAGGTTGGTCTCGCGCAGGCATGAGTGGTGTCTGACCTGCTGCTTCACCCGGTGAGGGTGAGGTTGTGCATGGTGGCGACGGCCTGGACGGCGTGGTGGAGACCGTCGCCCCTCTGGCGGCAGTCGCGGAGGACCTTCCAGTTCTTCATCCGGGCGAAGGTGTGCTCGACGCGGGCCCTGACCCGTTGGTGTTCGGCGTTGTCCTCCTCCTGCCCGCGCAGGAGGGGCCGTCCGGCCCTTCTGCGATGCGGGACGATCAGCCCGGTGCCCAGGTAGGCGCCGTCCGCGATCACGGTCGTCCCGGCGGCCGCGGCCGGCCGGTCCGACTCCCGCCACACGTGGGCATCGGCCTTGTTCCCCGGCGCCGGCCGGGCCGATGCCATGACCAGCCGGGTGTCGGCGTCGATGATGACCTGCACGTTCGCCGAGAACCGGTAGTTGCGGGAAGAGGCTGCGACCTTGCGGTCGCGGACCGGGATCAGGGTTCCGTCCACGATCCACAACCGGTCCACGTCCGCGGCGGGCCGCGTTGCCGGCCCCAGCGCCGGCAACGGCCCCAGTCGCTGGATGACCCGGCAGACCGTCGCCGAGGAGATACCGAAGAGCGGGGCGAGCTGCCGCATCGTGAGGTTGGTTCGGTAGTAGACCGCCACCAGCAGAACGCGGTCCGCCAGCGGCAGACACCACGGCCTACCACCGCCGGGCCCGTTCCCGCCCCGCTCACGTACCACCTTCACCAGCTTGCCGAACCGGTCCATCCGCAAGCCCGTGAACGTCTCCACCCACACCGACTCAGTCCGCAACACCCCACCCGTACAGGCGAAATGCCCAAGACTGAGCCTCCTGCCACACCCTTTACGCAGTGTCTTCAAAGTGGTCTGAGCCATAGGAACAGGGACGCGATGGTGACGGCTGCCTGCTAGGACTCGCGGGTTTGGCGATCGCGCGGGACTACTTGAGGCGGTTGAACCAGCGTTCGACGACGTTGCGTTTCTTGTCGAGGTGTTTGTCGAAGGCGCACGGTCTGTCTCCGTTGCGGCCGCGGCGGATCGGTTGGCCCGCTGGTCACGGCGTTCGGGGATGGTGTGGCCGATCCCGCGTTTACACAGTCTTGCGGGAGCTGTGGCTTTTGTCGCCCAGGACGTGGTCCGGGCGGGTTCGGGGCCGCCCGGGCCCGGCCCGGCGGACCTGCCGGGCTGGGGGACGTCGCGTCGTGGTCTGGTCGGGATTGGCCGGTAAATCTGCGAAGAAGGCGAGTTTGATCGGCGAAGCCGATCCGGGAGTCGGAATGACGAAGTATTCGATCAGCCTTCACATGTGTCAGCTCATGACGTCGCACCGTGCCGACGTGATCTCC
>NZ_JBFAJR010000012.1:58020-210397 GCF_040655295.1 Streptomyces sp. NPDC050448
TCCCGTCAGAGCCCTTGAAGTGACGCCCTGAAGCAGGCCAGGTGAATGCCGGGCTGGGGGACGTCGCGTCGTGGTCTGGTCGGGATTGGCCGGTAAGTCAGCGAAGAAGGCGAGTTTGATCGGCGAAGCCGATCCGGGACTCGGAATGACGAAGCATTCGATCAGCGCAGCTGATTCGGATGAAGCGTTGAAAGAGAAAATCATCTGATCGGCGAAGCCGATCCGGATGGTGGCATGACAGACAACTGAACATCACAGCCCAAATCACCCAACTGCGCCCGGACGACGTCGTCGATCCGGGCGCTGTGCTGTATTCGAGGAGAAGAACTCATGCCGAACCCCCGCAACAACAGACAGCGGAGCCGATCGCTGGCGCGGCCCAGACGGGTCTCGGCCAGAACCTGGCAGTAGTCGGTTCGGTGCAACTTGAGGCTCCGTACGGCCATGGTGCGCATCTTGAAGCCGTCGGATTCGGCAGCGAGCGTGCAGCAAAACGGCCCGTTTGATTGCGTGTTGAACCCATCGGGGGTTGGCCGTGATCAGGCCGGATCCCGCACTTGACCCCCTTTCCCTGAACACCCATGTAGTGGGCACCACTTTGTGCTGCCCGCGCCGTAGGAGAGAAACCTGATGGATCACAAGTCCACGATGTTGTCGGTCGCGTTCAATGGGGCCGATAACACGGGTAAGACCACGCAGATCGGCCTGCTGGCCCGCCGGATCGGTCCGGCTGCGGCGCCCGCCGGCGCCCTGCACGACCACGACTCTCGATGGAACGACATCCAGGGCGATATGGCCGGGTGGTGGTTCGGGACGAGCCGCATCGAAGAGTTCGTGGACGTCCTCGCGTCCTCTTACCTCGCGCGATTCGCCGCCCGCGGCGTCGAGAGCCTGCGACTGCTGGACCGGGGCATCCCCATGTTGGAGGCGTCGGTCGCCGCCACCGTTGCCGTCCGCGAGAACCTGGCCGCCCCGGCGGCGGCCGACCGGGCACGGGCCCTGCTCGAACCTTGGGCCACGGACCTCCGCGTCGCCGAGAACGCTGAGCTTTCCCTCTACCTGGCGTTCTCCGATGAGATCGGCGAGAACGTGACCCACAGCCTCGCCCGCCAAGCGAGCGTCACCCCGCCCTACGACCGCTACCAGCGGGCCCTGCACGAACGACTCCACGTCATGGCTACCGAAGAGGGCCGCTTCTCGCACACGGTGCTGGTCGGTGACCGCTCCATCGTCGAGGTGCAGCGGGAAATCCGGCGTCTGCTGCACCCGCGGCACCCGGCCGTCCCCGCCCGTGCCCTGGACGGGGTGCAGATCATCGCGCTCGCCGGGCTGTCCGAGAGCGGCAAGAGCACCGCCGGCGAGTACCTGCGCATGCGACACGGCCACGCCCGCCTCAAGATCGGGTGGCTGCTCGACACCGCCGCCGCGCACGCCGGCCTGCCCGACCCGTACGCGGTCACGGAGGTCGTCCAGGCCGAGTTGATCGTCGACGCCCTGGATCGCTATCTGACGGCCCACCACTACCTGACCGACGTGACGATCGAGTCGCTGCACTCCTTGGAGTCCACCGTCGAGCTGCGACGACTGCTCGGACGGCAGGTCACCGTCACATACCTCGACACGCCTATGGCGGCCCGCCGCGTACGCAGCGAAACCGGAGCCGACGACGTGGGCGTGCGCGACCTTGTCAAGGCGAGTCGAGGCGCGGACAGGATCGCGGGCATCGCGGACCGGGTGATCGACAACTCCGGTACACGGCTCCGCCTGGAGCGCTGCCTGGACGCGCTGGTCCGCGATCGCCACTGGCCCGCACGGCACCCGGAGACGCAGCCCGTGAACATGCTGGGCCTCCCGATCAGCCTGGAGTCCTACCTGCACAAGCTGCTGGACCGCACCACCGGCGGCGCTGACCCGGTGGTGGACATGCTGGCCGTCACCGGATCCGCTGCCAAGGGCAAGTTCCAGAGCGGGTGGAGCGACCTCGATGTGCTCGTCGTCGCCGACAACGCCCGTTTGGGTGCCCTCGCCGACGTGCTGGCCGAACTCCGCGCCGACCTGGAGGGCGTCAAGCTCGGCGTCAGCGTCGTCACGCTCGCCGAATGTCGCACCGGTAACGTGTCCGTTCGGCTCCAGCACGTGCTGGCCCAGATCGGTGCTGGTGCCATCACCCCGCTGTGGGTCCGAAACGGCCTGCGGCTCCCCGCTCCGGACCCGGTCGCCACCGTGGCCGCCACCGTCATGAACGGGGTCCAGGCAACCTTCGACATCCGCCGCCATCTCCTCGCCGGCGCCGGTGATCTGCACGCCCTCTACAAGGTGACGGCGCTGTCCGCGAAGGTGCAGTTGGAGTTCCGCAGCGTACCGGCCTCCGCCGACGAGGAGGCCCTGACCACGCTCCTCGGCGCCGACGGCCACGACACCTCCCTGGCCCGCACCGCCCGTACCGACCGCGCCGCCGCCCTCGAGGTCGCCCGGATCATTCTCGACCTGTGGGACGACACCATGAACGGAGTGGAGCAGTGACCGACGCAGTCTTCGCGAAGGACTTCCCCAATCGCACGGCCGCGGAAGGGGAAGTTCGTGGTTACCGCCTGGTCGAACACCGTCTCTCCGTTCCCCGGCTCCATGGTCTTCACGACGGGCCGGACGGCAGCCAGGTGGTCTTCGACGACGTGTTCGCTCAGGGACGGTGCGAACTCCTCCTCGGCGACCTCATCGCCCTCGCCGACCGCGACCCGATCCACATACCCCGTCTCGTCAAGCTCGTTGAAGCCGTGTGCCACGACCTGACCACCGCCTTCATGCACGAACGCCGATACCCCCTGAGTAGCTGCGTTCCCACCCTTTACGCCGACCGCATCCGACCCGGTGGACGCCTGGACACCTGGTACCTGAACCCCGGCCACTCGGTCGTTCCGGCCGGAGAAGGCGTTCCTGCTCTCACTGCGGCTGACCTCGCCGACCACACGGTCACAGTCAACGACCGGCCGCTCACCATCAACCTCTCCGACATCGTCCATACCACCCGCCAGATCCTGACACCGGACAGCAGTTGGGTGTGCGGACACACTCAGGGAGACCCCACCGAGCCCAACATCGCCGACCCCCTGTGCTGGCTCGACTTCGCACTCGCCGGCCTCAACACCCTTCCGGGCGAAGCCGCCAACCTCCTCTGGTACCTGATGGGCCTGGGCGGCTGGCTCGTCCCCACCTATCAACCCGACACCTACCAGCGCACCATGCGCCTCGCCCTCCCGCCCCTCACGACCCCCCAGATCACCGACCTGCACTACGACCCCCGACTCCGACACCTCGACATCCACTACCTCTGGAACGCCGGCCCCGGCCGCCGAGCCGCCCTCACCACCGCCCTGCAAGCCCTGTCCGACATCCCCTGGCACGACTTGCGCCCCTTCCTCACCCTCCGCGTCCTCGGTGTCGTCCGTCCCTGGACCTTCACGACGACCGACACCCTCCTGACGCTGATCAAAGCTGCCGAACTCCATCAGACGAGCAGCAACGCCACCGAGTTCTTCACTCAGCACACATTTGAAACGGAGCTCCCGTGAACCCCGCCCTCCCCATCACTGATCAGTCGCTGAGCGTCCGGCCCCTGCTCGGCCGCACTGCTCTGGTCACCGGAGCCACCGGTGGCATCGGCACCGCGATCTGCCGTGCCCTCGCCACCGCCGGCGCCCACGTCGCCATCGCCCATTTCAACGAGGACGCTGCCGCCGCCGACCTCCTGGACCAGCTGCCCACCCGAGGCATCGCCGTCTCCGGTGATCTCACCGATCCGATGTTCCCGGCCGCCCTGATCACCACCGTCACCGACGCCCTCGCACCCGTCGACATCCTGATCAACAACGCCGGCACCTACCCCCGTATCCCCTGGGAAGACCTGGACGAGGCCGACTGGGAACAGTCCCTCGCCGTCAACCTCCACGCTCCGCGCCGCCTGTGCCAGGCTGTCACCGCGAGCATGACGGCACGCCAGTGGGGCAGGATCGTGAACATCGGCTCGATCAATGCCCTCGTGGGCCGTCGCCAGCTCACCCCCTACGCCGCAGCCAAGGCCGCGCTGCTCGGACTGACCCGGTCCCTGGCCCGCGAGGTCGGCGTGGGCGGGATCACCGTCAACACGGTCCTGCCCGGAGCGATCCAGGTTCCTGCTGAAGATGCCCTTCCGCCCACCGCCCGGGTGTCCCCCGAGCACCAGATCGCCCGCCAGTGCGTTCCCCGCCGCGGGCGGCCGGAGGACGTGGCCGCCGCTGTCGCCTTCGTGGCAAGTCCTTCGGCCGGGTTCATCACCGGTCAGAGTCTCCACGTTGATGGCGGCTGGATGATGAACTGATCTCCTCCGGCCGGGTTCATCACCGGTCAGAGTCTCCACGTTGATGGCGGCTGGATGATGAACTGATCTCCTCGACAGCAACGCCTGAGGAGACACAGTGAAAGAACGCGTCCGTGCCGTCCTGATCACGCCGGCCCGCACCATGCTCATCATCCGCCGCACCATCCCCGGCCGCGACGTCTACCACGTCCTCGTCGGCGGCGGCATCGAGGACGGCGACCCCACACCGGAAGCGGCTCTCCACCGTGAGATCCACGAGGAGATCGCCGGGAAGGCTCACATCGTCCGGCTGCTGGGCACTCTCGCCGACACCAAACGCGAAGAAATCCAGCATATCTATCTCGCCGAGGTCCGTACCTGGGCCTTCGACGACCGTACCGGCAGCGAGTTCACGCGTGTCGATCGCGGCACCTACGAACTCGTCGAGACCCCCCTCACCACCCCCGAGGCCCTGGCCACCCTCAACCTCCAGCCTCCCACGGTGCTGCCCCTGATCCAGAAGGTCATGTCCGAATGAGCGTGAAGCGGCGCTGGAAATTCGGCCTTCTGGCCGCCAATGCCGCGCGACAGCGAGGAAGACCGTCGCAGTGCGCCGGCTGATCCTCGGCGTACGCAGTGGTCACACCGTGCAGACCGACCACGGAACAGGTTCGACTGCTGAGCGCTGCAGATGATCCCTGTGGCGTGTCCCTGGAGATCTCTGCAGCTCCAACTTCCACAGCACCCCGGTGCGCGCGCTGCCTTCGGGCTACTGCGGCGCCGGGGTGCTGTGTTTTTTCTTCTTCGTGGCTCGCCTTACACGCCCCGTGAAGGCAGTGAGCACAAGGGATCAGCAGAGCTGATCCGGATCTGAAGTTGAAGAACATCCTTGTTCCGCCAGGAGTCGGCCTGGCCTACTCCATGAGCGGCTACTGCCTTGCCGCTGCCGCTGCCGCTGCCGCTGCCGCTGCCGCTGCCGCTGCCGCTGCCGCTGCCGCTGCCGCTGCCGCTGCCGCTGCCGTACCCGGCGAGATCATCCTCGTCATCGCGGCAGGAGATCTTGTCAGCCGTCTTGCCCCGCCTGGAGCACATGGACGGTACGCCGGCCTGTGGGGCAGCAACCTCGCGCCGGCCGTCGTCACCGCGCCTCACCTCGCCGCGTGGTCGCTCAGCCACGGCGGGGGTGTCACCGCGACTTGGGTTGTCTGCGGTACCGGAGCGCTCGGGGCTGTCCTGTTGCCGGCCCCTGCACTCCAGCATCCGTACCCCGGAACGGCACTGACAACGGCGAGGTGTTCGTCTCCTGGCTGACGAAGCCGGAAGACCTCGTTCACCAGGACCTCGCCGTCCTGGAGGCCGCACACATCTACGGCGGGCGCTGCGAACTCGACGAACTCGTCTTCTTTCGAACCCATGCGGGCGGCCCACCCCCAGCACAAGCACTGACCAAGGAGCACGGACCATGATGAGTTTCCTCAGCCGCGTCGGCTTCATCGAGACCGAAGAGCAGGAGAGGACCCGGCTGGCCCAGGCCCCCGAAGGCTCGCTGAACCACTACCTGTCAACTCTGCCCGTGACCATCGACGAGCGGCCCAAGGACCTGCTCGTCGACCTGCCCTGGCAGCAGCCGCGCACTCACCAGGCCTACCGCGTCGTCGTGGTGCCGATCGAGTTCCGGAAGGACGCTCTGCCTGAGGGTGTCGAGGAGGAGCCGCTGCCGCGCAAGCGCCACTCCGGCGCTTGGACGTGTGCCGTGGTGTTCTCCGACCACCCGGACTACCCGGCCGGCGGCTTCCGCATCGATGTCCCGGCCGCCGAGATTGCCCGAGGCCGGAAGGTCGACCTCGCCACCGCCCTGGCCCCGTTGTCATGCGTGTCCGGCGAGACTCCGCACGCCCCGGAACCGCTGTGCGGCTCGCGCGAAGACTACGGCCTGATCACCCACTTTGACCGGTCCACGGACGGGATCACCGGTCACAGCCGGTGCGACAACGCGCCGTGTGCGGCGGGAGCCGAGACCGCCGCGCATGTGTGCGCCGGTCGCCTCTACTGCCCTCCGTTCTAACGCCACGGCGCCTCCGGATCCGGGGCCTTTGGCCGGTCCCTCCCGGTTCGAGGCGGGGCGGGGGCACTGACCGCACTCCGGTCGGCGTACGGAGACCACGGCAGCACTCGGGAAGGAACCCCAAACCATGACCACCACTACGGCACGCAGCATCGTTCGGGAGATCGTCACCCGCTCCTATCGCCGGTACACCCCGACCAACGGCCATGCGCCGGAGGGCGCCGAATACGGCGTACGGCCGGCTGTTCGACCTTCCCGGTGAGACGCTCGACGGCCGCCGGTTTCCGCATCGCACCTGTGCGGTGTACCAGGTCACCAGGAACGCGGAGTTGGTTTGGATGGTGCGCGAAGTCGGCGGCGAGCGGCGGCAGGTCGGCAGCCATGGCACCACCCGTAAGGGCGTGCTCGCGCTGGCGGTCGGGGCGGTTGCCCACGAGCGGGAAAAGGCCGCCGCCGCGCCCGAGACGGCCACGCCGGCAACTGGGGACCAGGGCAACCGTGCGCGCGGCACCGCGTGGAGCACGGCCGCCGAGGGCGGCGAGTGTTCCCAGGTGTCGGCCACCATGACCGAGCGGCTCGGTCACAGGAAGCCTGAGTGGTCTCTTCTCGAACGGTGGCCAGCAACTGTGCCAGGACCGGATCACGGTCCTCGTGCCGGACGGCAGTATCCAGCCGTAGCCGACTGGGGGCTCTCCCTTTCTGCGTGATCAGCGGAGCTGATCCGGTCTGGCCTTCGGAAGATCACGTCCACGCCAGGAGTACAGCCGTGAGCCAGGCGCTCCGCTGCAGAGCAGCGCCGGGGGTCTCACTGCCGGATCCATCACATCGTCCGGGGGAGATCGCCATGCCCGAGCGCACGAGCACACCCTGCTCTACATCAAGTATGTCGACGACGACCTCGCCGAGCAGGGTGTCGCCGCAGTCGAAGGCGCGATCTCTGGCATCAGCCTGAGGATCCTAGCGCGGGCTCTACCTGACGGCCGGACGTCTGTCGCCGTCTCCCTCTACATGCGTGTGCACCGCATGTGCGCCTCAGGTAAGGCATTCCACTACTGGACCTCCGAGGAACTCACGTCGATGGCCCGCACGAAGAAGGACCTCGTCGTCCTGCGCACCATCGACCGCCGCACCGGCAAATCCACCACCTGCCATGTCTTCTCCGAGACCGTGGTCGAGTCCTGGATCCACGGGCTGTCCGGGACACTGCAGTGGCGGATGCGCGACAACCCGCAGGCCCGCCGGCTCGAAGGACCGGAGCCTGAGGGAGTCGACGACGCCGTGGACCAGGCGATCGCCGCGATCCGCGAACACATCGGCGAACTGCCCGACTGGAACGACCGCTTCCCGCTGCTCAAGGACGACCGGCAGGGTCGTCCGGCCTCCTCCTACCTGCCCTGTCTCGATGCCCACGATCAGGCGCGGGTCGCGAAGAACCTCTTCGGCGTGCGCGCCTACCGTCGGCCGCCGGCCCGCGAGGTGGAGCGTCTGGACACCAGCACCCTGGGCTGCTTCGCCATGTTCCGCGGGCTCGTGCCCGTGGACTGGCTCATCGAAGCAATGCGCGCCACGAAGACAGCCGGCGGCCGCGACCTGATGCGCCAGCCGTCGCTCACATCTCTGCAGCAGCGAGGCGTCCGCTCGATCCTGCGCCGGACTCCGCAGCCGGTGCTGCGGCGGATCCTCAAGGAGCCCGTCCACCAGGCGCGGCGCACGTTGGCCGATGCAGCTGACTGCGCGGTTCCCCGTTTGGCCGTCACCTGTGACCTCGACCTCCTTCCGGAGGCTATCGACGCCCGCTGCCCGCTACTGTGCTTGCCCGCGGGCTTTCGCGGAGAGAGCCTGCTGCTCGACGTGCCGTGCCGCGATGTACAGGCCCTCGCGGTTCAGGTGCCGCGAGTAGCTCGAGTCGAGGTAGAGCACGGGCACATCGCCGGCCGCCTTCAGAAGCGCAGGGTGCAGCAGGTGCTTGATAGGGCCCGAGCCGCCGCCGTAGACGTAGACGACCTCGGTCGTCGCACCGGCCTGGGAGAGGACGTCGCCGAAGGAGGAGGCGATCTCGTCGACCAGGTAGCCGGCCTCGTCCTCGACGAAGCCGGTGGCGCGCTGGTGACGATTCTTCACCAGCACAGACGGCTTCGCGTGGAGGAAGTCCGCCAGCTGCTTGCGTGAGGAGAACTGCAGCGTGGCGTCCGACTCACTCATGCGCTCCATGGCGTTCATCAGCGCGGTGCCGTAGCCCTCGTCGAGCGTGGCTGCCGCCTCGGGGTTGAACCGCCCATCGGTGAAGACCGGGAAGTTCACGGTGCCCTCACCGACGTCGACACCGATGGTGTTCTGCACCGCCACCAGATCGGAGGCCGAGACCCCTTCCACGACGGAGGCGTCGCGAGTGCGCAGATCATCGAGAAGAGCCTGGGCCAGCGGCTCGCCCTTGTCGGTGATGGCGAACTGCGCGGAGGCACCCTCGGCCATCACCTGAACGTCGACGAACTGCAGGCGCACCGAGACCGGGGTGCTGAAGTTCTTGATCGTCACCAGGTGCACCGCGGGGTCGGCGCTGCCCAGCAGACCGATGAACTCGGCGGCGTAGGCGTGGCGGCGCGCGACGAACTCGGAGATCGGCAGCGCCAGGCCGGCGCGCACCTGCACGCGCAGCTCGTGACCGGGCAGCGCGCCGTTCTCGCGGACGTAGTCGCGCAGGGCCTTCGCGGCGAAGATACCCAGCACCAAGACCTTGCTCAGCTCCTGATCAGCCTTGGAGTGCTTGCCCAGTACCTCGAACTCGGTGAACTTCGAGCCGCGGACGCTCAGCGCTGCCCGGCCGAAGATTCGGCGGTCCGACGCCGCTACCAGGGTTGTGGTGAGTGAGCAGTCGATCTGGTTGTAGAAGTCGCCGGCCATCACGGAGGCCGCATCCGCGTCGGGGAGCGGAACCTTCGGCGAGGTGCGGGAAGTCGAGACGACTGCGCTGGGCAGATCGATCTCGTCGAAGATCTCCCGCTTCGTATTCTGGATGACGCCCTTGACGTAGCCGTTGCCGACGTCGATGCCGCCGGTGAGGGTGATGATGTCGTTGCTGTTGGCGCTCATGAATGCGGTCCCTCGGTGTCTGTGTTGTCTGCCTGGAAGATGAAATTCACCGCGGCACTCAGCGCCGAGTGCTCGCCATGATTTCGTCAATGGAGGCCTGCTTCGGCGGCTCCGGGGTTGGGCTGGGGGCACTTACCGCAGGATCCTCGACCGTCTCAACAGGTGTCGGAGCCGGCTCGGGGCGGGCTACCGGCGCTGGTGCTGTCTTCTCGACGACGGCGTGGGCCTGGTCGGCGACCACGGGCTGTGGCTGAACAGGCATGGCGGCCGGACGGCGCTCGGTGACCGCCTCGTCGTCCTCGCGCTGCTCGGTGCTCTCCAGCGGCGGCCGGCCGCGACGCGGCAGCTGCTCGACGGGCTTGTAATAGACGTCGACGTATCCGTCGCGCTGAATGGACTCCCGAATGAGCAGTCGCAGCGACTGGGAGATGTTCTCCTGCTGATCGAGCCACTCGATCACCGAGATGTCGGCAGCGGGCACGGTCCAGCGGACCTTGCGAGGTTCACTCGGCTGTTTCGCCATTGCACTCACCTCGCCCTGTCACTCGCCCCTGCACTCCATCCGGTCGTTCGACGGACGTCTCTCGCTCTGTCATGTGGACTCACCACCCTTCGCGTTTCCTATCGAATGCGAATCGCCATGAGTCCACCCTAGTGTCCCTATTGAGCCCTATGCAAGTCCCACTCGATACACGAGTCGGACGCTATTGACGTCCCCAGTCGTCTTTGGTGGGGGCATCTGTGAGACGCCGCAGCGCCCCTGCCGGAGGCGACTGGGGGCGAGCCGACGGCGCCATGCGCCTATGGGTCCCACGTGCAACGCAACAAGGGCTCCCACGGGACGCCTACGAGACACCCGGCGTCAGGGCGTGATCTCGGGGAAGCCGCACGGGGGCATATCCGAGCTCCCACCGGCGTCCCGGCTGTGCCTCCTGAGGGACGCCACCCGGCTCCCCGGCGCGGATGTGTCCTCCGAGGGCACTGTGTGCGACACCGGGGCGGCGCTGTTGGAGCGCGCGCGAGATGCTGTGCGGACACGCGCGGGACTCCGAGAGACCCAGCAGCGGCAGTCGGTGTCCTATACGTGTCCCAGTCGTGGCCCCTGCGTGTTCCGATGGGTCACTGCAGAGACACGAGGGAAGCGCTGATTCGCGAGGCCGCGAGGCCGCCAGGCCTGACCCGCGCCCCTTGCCAAAGCCATCCGGCGGGTGCGTTGAGACAGTCACGGACCGTTGGCGGAGCGTGGCCGGCACAGCTGTCAGCGAGACACCGACACAGCGCTGGTGCGGCGGTCGGCACAGGGGCGTCATCGAGCCGACAAGGTTGCGCAGAGAGAGAAGGGTCGAAGGGGGGAGTAGGCCCCCACACCCAGCGAGCGTGCGAGGAACGACGTGCCTGCGCGGCATGGGCCGCTGGAAGAGGCTCGGAGGCATTGCTGCGGAGGCACCCCCTGGAGGAAGACGACAACGCTCCGATACCCCTCGAGCTGCTCGCTGTGCCCGATGGGCAGATGGTCGCAGCAGCCGGGGCTCTCGTCTTCTGATGCATCCACGAGAGACCGCCCCGGGCTCGCCGCGCAAGCGCGGAACGAAACACGGCCCGGGGCCGGATCGTGTGTCGACAAGGTAGTGCCGAACGCCCGCCTCGGACGCGGTGCGTGACGTGCCGGCACGCTGCCGCAGCAGCGCCGGAGCAACGACCGGAGCACAGCAAATCCAGGTTGGTGCAACCAGCGCAACACGATGGTGCGAGGCCGGCTACGCCGTCAGCAGCGAGCGATGAAGCAGAGCGTTGTCCACAGCCGAAGCGACGGCGTCGCGAGAGGACGGATCCTGCTAGGCGAGGGCTGTGCCGCCTGCGGCAGCAAGGGTGATGAACCGGAGCTGTGCCCCGTCGGGAGCAGACCCGTACCCCGCCTCGTTCGTGCCTCATGAGGACGGATCGGCACGGGGGTACGGCCGTATCCCGAACGACGAAACAGCGGTACGGCCAGAAGGCGCGATGACCAGGCGAAACAGCCAGACCCGTACCCCCGCTGCACGAAAGGGGGGAGGGGTACGAGTCGAGAGGGTACGGACCGTTTCCCCTGATGTTCCAGGCTTCCGCCAATGCTCCAGTCGTGGAACAGCGGGACGGCGACAAGGAAGTGAAAGGGCATAAGGGAAACTGATAACGCGTGTCCTGCGGACGCTCGCTCCGCTCGGCCTCTTCACTGCGCTCCGATGACGTGTCAGGCATGGCCGACGGGTTCCACTGGTCGCTTGGCTCGGCGGTCCGTCGGTCGCCGGCGCTCCCTCTGGCCATGCCCAGCCCTGTGCTGGGGAGACGAACCCCACCACCGCCCCGACGCAGTTGTCGACAGACGTGTGGGCAGGGGCGAAGGGTGCAGCAGTGGATAGCCAGGCGCGCAGCGCCTGGCTCAGGCGAGAAGTGACGCTCCGCGCGGTGGCTCGCAGTGCGATCCGGCCAGGGGTAGATCACTCCAGCGGGATCTTCCGGGTCGTCAGCCGGCAGGGCTGGCGCGGGAGCTGGGCTGAACATCGAGATCGCACGGACCCCACCGGGGTCCGCACTCGATGGTCGCTACACCACCCGAGTCCACGAAGAGGCACAACCACGACACAGCCCCAGCTTGAACTCGTCCTGCGATGGAGGAGCCCGCTGCGTGCCGAAGTTGTAGCAGTCGAACAGCGAAGCCGTCGCCGAGGATGCGCTCCGGCGGAGTCCGGGGACGTCAATAACGTCGACTTCACTGACAACGAGAACAGCACGGTCGTCACCGTGAACATCCCCCGCAGCGGTGACAGGATGTACATCGTCCACCTCATGCCGATGTGTGGTGACGATCAGATCCGCGTCGAGCTCCATCGGGAGGAGGACCTGGCCGTGATCGGGTCCAGTACCGGCTGGCCGGAATGGGGCAGCGGCACGCAGGCCGCCGCGCCTGCCCGGACGTCATGACCGCAGCTCTCGACTCCAGCTGTGGAGACCGCCGAGTCACAAGGAGGGGAGACTCGAATGATTGCTGAAATGATTCCGGAATCGTTCTCGCACGTCGTCCTCGTCACCGGTTCCCGCAGCTGGAACGACGCGAAGAGCATGCGTGAGACGTTCAACGACGCCTGGCGCGGCTGGGGGCCCAAGAACGTCACCCGGCCGGTGCTTCTTTCGGGGCACTGTCCCAAGGGGGCTGACGCCATGGCTGAACCGATGTGGCGGGACACAGGCTTCGAGATCGTCATCTTTCCCGCCGATTGGTCGGCCCACAGGGGAGCAGCCGGATTCCAGCGGAACCAGGAGATGGTCGACGCCGCCCGGGTCTTCCGCGAGGCCGGGGCTCAGGCGCTGTGCACGGCCTTCCTCGACCTCTGCCGGAAGCCCGGATGCCCGAAGCGAAGCCAGGAGCAGCTCATGCCGGATGCACCGGGGCACTTCTCGCACGGCACCCTCCACTGCAGGGCTCGAGCGCGAGCTCCGGGATCAAGACGACCAATGTGATCCATCCGGTCTGAAGACGCGCGAAGGGCCCTGCAGTGTGCTGCAGGGCCCTTCGGGGGTGAACGAGAGAAATCGGCCAGGAGGCGAACATCAGGCTCAGCGCTAGTTGCTCCGATCGATGTCGTGAGCCTCGTCGTAGGCCTTCATGACCTTCTTCGGGATGCGCCCCCGATCCGCGAACTCGTGGCCCTTCTCCTTGGCCCACTCGCGGATCTTCTCTCGCTCCTCGGCAGTCGTCTCAGGTACGACTCGCTTCTTGGGCGCCGGCTTCCCGGCTTTCCGGCTGACCTCCAGGTATGACTTCAGCGCAGCCTCAAGGCCCTTCTTCTCCTCAGGTGTGAGATCGACTTCGTACCAGGTGTCTCCCAGGCCGAAGGTCACGGTAGCCGCATCCGGCTTACCGCTGAGATCTGACTCGACAATGCTTCGAATAGCCATACCGGCGAGAGTAGCCGATGCGCAAGGACTTTGGAAAGCCTGTCGCAATCATTCGATATAAGTGTGCCATTTAGAGCCCGAATGAGGCTCAAAGATGCTGGTGAATTGGCAGAAGGAGTGACTGTTACTGCTAGAATCGCAGCGCCGTTGAAAGGTGTCTCATACCTCGTTCTCCACCGACCAGCGACCCCGATCGAGAGGGCCTCCACCATGTCAACGCTTCATGCCGTCGACGGCCACTCGCTCACCGACGAGGACATCGACCTCTTCACGCTGCTGTGCCGGCGCACAGGGTGGTCGGATCAGTACCTGAAGGAGATCGAGTCGACGTGGACGGCATGTCCTCTGGCGTCCTCGGCTACGCAGGCCTGTCCGAGCTCGACTTGGACGTCGAGCTGCACCTGCCCGACTACCGCCGCGGCCACGAGCTCGCGCCCGAGGACGTCGCCGAGATCCATGCGAAGTGGCCTGATACCCGGGTTCTGCTCACCTGCGACGGCGGAGTGAACTCCCACCGCGGTATCGCCGCCGCGCGTGCCCTGGGCTGGACGACGTTGGTGACCGACCACCACGAGGAGCTCGCGCCGGGCTCGACCGCGGACATCACTGTCGACCCGTGCGGGATCGACGAGACCTACGCCCCCACCGGGATCTGCGGTGCCCACGTCCTCTACCAGGTGATCGAGGCATACACCCGCGTGCACCGGCCCGAGAAGCTCTGGGAGATCCGCCTGCTGCGTCTGTTCGCCGGCCTCGGCACCGTCTCCGACGTCATGCCCGTGCTGAACGAGAACCGCCGGCTGGCGCGCGATGCGATCTCGATTGCCCGCCTGCTGCGCGTCGCCGCGCCGAAGACCATCCCCAATCCCTGGGGTGGGTTCGACGCCGACCCCGATGCCATCGACATCGAGCAGTCGATACTGATGCAGCTGCTGCGCACCGAGCCGCATCACCCGGTCTTCCTCCGGGCCTTCGAGGGCTTCGCGATCGTGCTCAAGACCTTCGCCCAGGTCGGAAAGATCCGAGACGTCGACGACCGCGACGAGGGCTTCTTCGGCTTCTACCTCGCCCCGGCGATGAACAGCCCGCGCCGCACGGGGGCCGCGCTTGAGCCGTGCTTCGCCGTGTTCACCGCCGACGGTGCCGACGTCAAGATCAAGGCCGCCCACCAGGTGATCGAGAGCAACGAGCTGCGCAAGAGGCTGGTCATCGAGTACATGGAAAAACTCACCGCCGGGGACCAGCCTCTGGCCCCGTGGGTGTACCTCTCGGACGCCCCCCGGGCATGTACGGGCTGCCGGCCAACCGGATGGTGGGGATCAACGGCCACCCGGTCGTCGTCGTCAACCGGCCCGCCGGCCCCGACGATTTCCTCAGCGGTTCCGGCCGCGCGCCGAGGTGGTTCGACATCATCACCAGCCTGGAGCAGCGCGACGGTCTCAGCGCCATCGGACACCAGCAGGCCTGCGTCGTTCGCGTCGCGAAGGCCGAGAAGCCGGGCGACCTGGTTGCCGTGCTGCAGAAGACCGCCCAGGTTGCCCTGCTCACCGTCAGCATCGATTGCCCGAAGGGCGGTCTCGTGCTCGGCCCGGACGCCGACTGCGACGCCGGCCTTGAAGATCTGCGGCCGCTGTTCGAGCCGGTGCGCCGGACCGAGGGCCTCAAGCCCTTCGGGCACGGCTTCACCACGCCGGTCGTCGAGATCGCGATCGAGCCCTTGGGCCTGTGCGTGGACCGGATCGGATCCGATCCGCAGCACCTGCGCCTGGTCACCCGGTCCGGCCTGTCCTGCCTGTGGTGGAACGTCGCCGAGGAGAAGTTCGACGTGCTCCAGAGCTTCCAGCGGCGCGCCGGTCGTACCCAGCTGGGGATGGCGCGCTTCACGGCGACGTTGCAGCTGGACACCTTCCGCGGCGACACCCGCGTCCAGGCCGTCATCAACGAACAGATCATCACGGGTGCTTGAGCCCCGTAGAGGAGGAGCCCATGACGACGCCACCGACCACTTCGCGTCTGCTCGGCATCGGGTGGTGCGCTCTCGTGCCGTTCGCCGTCGTCGCGGTCTACCTCGGTCTGGGCACCGTCGCAGTCCGCCTCATCGGAGAGCCGATCGTCGCGACCTCCGTCCTGGGCATGCTCGTTGTCATCCTGGTCGGCTCGGTGAGGATCCAGCGGCCCCAGTGGCTCGCGCATGCGCCGGCCCCGCGGCCGAGCACGGAAATTCCGCGCTTCGGGTGGACCGTCGTCGGCTGCGCGGTTCTGGCATTCCTCGCCGGGCAGTCGATGGCCTTGTGGATCTACGCCACGACCGGGTCCACAGGCTTCGACGCGTCGAACCAGACGAGGCACGCGGCTGGAGTGCTGGCGACCCTGCTGCTCGCCATGGTCGCGGCTCCTGCGGGGGAGGAGGCCCTGTTCCGAGGGCTGGTCTACCCATTGCTGCGCAAGCGGGTGAGCATCCTCGCTTCCACGCTGGTCACCGCCGTGGTGTTCGGCCTGCTGCACGGCAACGCCGTGCAGTTCGCCTCGACCCTGCCACTGGCGGTGCTCCTGGCTCTGGTCTACGAACACACGCGCGTGCTGTGGCCCTGCGTGCTCCTGCACCTGGGCTTCAACCTCGCCGCCGCCCTCGTCCCAGCACAGGTGTTCGTCGCTCTAGCGAACCCCGTCTCCGCGGCGCTCCTGTACCTGGCTTTCGCCGGCTGTGCCTTTGGGCTCTACCGGCGGGTCGCCGGCTTGACTGCGCCAGGCGCAGGCCCGGCCTCGGGAAGCGAGTCCGCGATGCAGTGAGCGAGGTACTCAGCCTCTTCTGGAAAACGATGGTGCCAAGGTCCTGACGTCCATGCCGGGGATCGGCGTCAGGACCGGAGCCCGGATCCTCATCGACATCGGCGACGGATCCGGCTCCCCGTCTGCCGCCCACCTTGCCGCCTACGCAGGCCTGGCCCCGGCGACCCGCAGCTCAGGCTCGTCAATCCGTGGCGAACAGCCCTCCCGACGCGGAAAGCACCACACCCAAGCCCTCCTCTGCCTCGCCAGACGCCGAGCCGACGTCCTCTTCGCGATGCTCCGAGACGGCACCTTCTACGAACCCCAACCTGCCCCATCAGCTTGACCAAACTCATAGGGGCACCCCGAGGCTGCTATATCGAGTCAAGCCGTTTGGGGGAGGTTGTTGGGCTTCTCATCATCGTTCGATTTGGCACGTTCGAGGATCTTGAACAGCTGCCTGGAGATCGCGCGCTTCAGGCAGCGTTGTGCGTCCCGGGAGGTCTTGCCCTCGGTGATTCTGCGGGTGACGTAGGCCTTCGTGGCGGGGTCAAGCCGCATGCGGATCAGGGCGATGGTGTGTATGGCCCGGTTGAGCTGCCGGTCGCCGCTGCGGTTGAGGCGGTGCCGGTTGGTGAGTCCGGAAGAGGCGGGGATCGGCGAGACGCCGGCGAACGAGGCGAAAGCCGCTTCCGAGCGGAATCTCCCATGATGGGACCAGCTGACCAGTACCTGGGCCGCGGTGATCGGGCCGACGCCAAGCAGGCCGAGAAGCTCCGGGGCGACCTGCCTCACCAGGGCCAAGATCTCCTTTTTCAAGATCTTTAGCCTCCGCTTGCAGGCTCTGGATGCGCAGGGCAGTGGACCGAAGAGCCCGGGCTGTCATCCGGTGTTCAAGGTCCTGGGCAGGGCGGTCGCGTAGCTGAGCACAGTGGGTGACCTGGGCCGGCCGCTTGAGCTTCCGCAGCTCGGCGCGGAGGTTGTCCGGTGCGGAGACGATCAGGGCCTTGAGCTGGTTGATCGCCGCCGTGGAGGCGAGGACTGCACCCTGTCGGGTAGCGAGAAGGACGCGCAGTGCCTCGCGTTCGCCGCGGAGTCGGGGCTGTATCGAGTGCTCGGTGGCCAGGGCCTCCTTGGCGGCCCGGATGGCATCAAGCATGTCGGTCTTGCGTCCGCCCCGGTTGGCTGCCCGCTTGGGCCGGCAGACCTCGACGACCTGCTCGCCGGCCTGGTCCAGGAAAGAGGCAAGCCCGGCGCCATAGCTGCCGACACCTTCCAGGGCCCAGCAGCGGCGGCCGGGAATGTGCTGGCGGGCGAAGTCCAGCAGGCGCCGGTAACCGCGGGTGTTCGCAGGGGCATCGGTGCTGTTCAGGACTGCACCGATGGGACTTACGGCTGCCGCCGCGAGGGTGTCTCGGTGGGTATCGACGCCGATGACGCCGTCGACTTGTTCTGCGAGGATGGCCACGTGGTCGTTCTCCTTGCTGGGCGGACGGCTGTCGTCGGCGTCGGCCTGGATGGAGTCACCGCGTGGCGGAACTGTGATGAGTCACGCCGCAAGGCGGACAAGCTGCTGATCAAGCCAACGGGTGGGCCAGGTCGGCGCCGATGTCCGGCATACATCTCGGGGGAACGGCAGCCTCTGACGGGGCGCCAGTTATGTTTCGAGTCATGCCGGATCATCGACGTCGAGCCTGGCAGCAACCCATCCCGGGCCGCAGAAGAACTCTCACAGTTATGTTTTTCGCGGTCCTGCAATGGGGCCGCTGGCCTCCGGGCCCGGTATGACTGTGTCCCATCTGACGAAGGCATGACCTGGGGGGTGGTGTCGCCGGGTCCGAGGGGTGCCGTCGGAGACGCTGATGAGGAACCCGGCCACCGCCTGGTCCGGCGCAATGCCGGGCAGTTCGCGGGCGGCAGGTCTGCATAACGTGGATGCGCGAGCACGGTGCCACCGCCGAGGCCGGCACGGTCAACACCTGCAGAAGGGTGCGATGTCAGACATCGAAGGCATAGGCGTCTTCCTCGGGATGGACGTCGGCAGGACGGCCCACCACGGCCACGGGCTCACCCGGCCGGGAAGAAGCTCTTCGACAAGCCGATGCCCAACAGCGAACCGAAGATGCGGGCCGTCTTCGACAAGCTCAAGGCCAAGTTCGGCACCGGGCTGGTGATCGTGGACCAGCCCGCCTCGATCGGTGCCCTGCCACTGACCGTCGCCCGCGACGCAGGCTGCGAGGTCGCGTATCTGCCCGGACTCGCCATGTGGCGGATCGCCGACCTCCACCCGGGCGAGGCAAAGACCGATGCGAAGGACGCGGCAGTGATCGCGGATGCGGCCCGGACAATGCCGCACATCGCGCGCTCGCTCGAGCTGACCGACGAAATCACCGCCGAGCTCACCGTCCTGACCGGCTTCGACCAGGACCTCGCCGCCGAAGCCACCCGCACCGGCAACCGGATACGCGGCCTGCTCACCCAGTTCCACCCGTCACTGGAGCGGGTCCTGGGCCCACGGCTGGATCACCCTGCCGTCACCTGGCTCCTCGAGCGCTACGGATCCCCGGCCGCACTGCCCAAAGCCGGCCGCCGCAGACGCATCGAGCTGATCCGGGCCAAGGCCCCGCGCATGGCCACCCGGCTGATCGAGGACGTCTTCGACGCCCTCGACGAACAGACCGTAGTGGTCCCGGGAACGGGCACCCTCGGCGTGGTCATCCCCTCGCCGGCCCGCTCGCTTGCCGCGGTCCACGAACAGCGCCGGGCACTGGAAGCCCAGATCGGCACCCTGCTGGAGGCCCACCCTCTTCACCCGGTCCTGACATCGATGCCCGGAGTCGGAGCCAGGACCGCCGCCGTCCTGCTGGTCACCGTCGGCGACGGCACCGGCTTCCCCACCGCAGCCCACCTCGCCTCCTACGCCGGCCTCGCTCCCACGACCAGGTCGTCGGGGACCTCGATCCACGGCGAACACGCCCCCAGAGGAGGAAACCGCCGGCTCGAACGCGCGATGTTCCTCTCCGCGTTCGCCTGCATGAACGCCGACCCGGCCGCGGTCGCCGGCCTGTGCACCCCGCCGCTGGAGGCCGCGCTGCGCGTTCTGTGGCCGCACGTCGTGCGCAGCCCTCACGAACGGCGAGCCGGCTCTCGCTCGACGCCTGCGCCCGGGAGCTCGTGTTCATCGGCGGCCCGCTACTCGTCCTGGCCCTGCACACCCTGACCGGCACCACCGTCGTGCTCATCGCCACAGCGGCGATCGTGTTCGCCGGGTGCGCGCTGCTCCTCACCGCACCGCCGACCCGCACGTGGAAGCCGTCCTGCACCCGCACGCACTCACTCGGCCCGATCCGTACCCCCGGCCTGCGCGCCCTGGCGGCAGCCCTGTTCGGGGCGGGCATCACCCTGGGAGCACTCAACGTCGTCGCCCTCGCCGCAGCCGAACGTCACCACGCCGAGTACCTCTCGACGATGATGCCCGCGGCGCTCGCCGTCGGCAGCCCGATCGGCGGCTTTCTCTACGGACGCCGCACCTGGCCCGGCTCGCCGACGCGTCAACTCCGCGCGATCGGTTGCGGCTTTGCGGTCGGCTCCCTGCCGACGCTTGCCGACCCCGCCCCTGCCCTGGCCATCACGGCCGCCGTACTGCCCGGCCTCTTCCCCGCGCCACGGCTGGTGACCGGCTTCCACACGCTGGACTTCCTCGTCCCCCGCCTACTCTCGCTGAGGCGTCGGCCTGGCTCATCGCCTCTCCGGGCCTGGGACAGGCCGCTGGGATCGCACTCGCGGGGCTCGTGCCGGCGGCCACTGCTCCCGCGGCAGCCGCAGGTGTTGCCGCCGGCGGGGCCGCAGCCGGGTTCGTCGTGCTCTGGGCCACACGCCGCCACTTCATCCCTGCTGCCGACTGCCCTCCGGTGGCGTCCGCTCAACCCGAACGTACGCTAAAACCAGTCGACTTGACAGGATCCTTGCGTGTAGGGATATCGTACGAACTCTCATCAAGTGGGCTAGATGATCAACACCTTTGGTTGACCTGGCCATACTGTTCTGTTCCGCAACGGGGGTAAGGCCAGCACATGCGGTGGAAAGCTCGCCGCGTCGGCAAGGGGTATACGGTCAGCCACCGTGCCGTACGCAGAGCAGCCGGGAACATCGTTGAGAGAACCAAGCGCAGGGCGCGGCCGTTTGACAACATCTTCCGCCCGCGCAGTGTCCGTGGATCACGACCAGTCCACCGCATTGCCATCCGGGCGTTCACGGGCGCCGTCATCGCGTTGGCCTTCGCGTTCACCGTTGCGTTCGAGATTGCCGCTGAAATCCCGTACTTCATGGAACCGCACGCCGGCGTCTTGGGTCTACCGATAGGCATGGGCCTGTTCTGTCTCTGCACCGCTGCCGTCGCGGTCTGCGCGGCGCAGCGGGGCGGCGCGGTCAAGCAGACACCCGGGCGGGCGGTGAATGCCGTGGTGATGGTGCTGGACGTCGTCTACGACGTGCTGCACATGGTCACCACACGTCGTCACGCTGGGCAGCGAAGCGGGGGTTCACTGCACACGCGGAAAGTCTGACGACTACTTGGCTCAGCCTGCCGAACGCATGCCTGAGCGCGGGGTGGGTGGAGCCCCGAATGCAAACGGGGCAGGGGCGAGGGGGACGGGGCGATGAGGTGGGCTGCTCGACGGAAGACCGCCCGGAGCGGGGAGAGTGGCGGGTTGCGTGCAGAACCAGGCGGTACAACGCCGATGCACCTCGCGAGAGCAGTCATGCAGTGGCGCAGGGACCCTTCGCGACGCGCCCTCTTGAAGGAATGCGAGAAGCTGCTTGCCGATCTGCCTGTGCCCACTCCCTTCAGTGTCGAGGCGCTGGTCCGGAACATGGAGCATGCACTGAAGCGTCAGATTCGGCTGGTGCCTTTTGACGACCCGGATGGAGGGCTGGGCACAGCCTGCGGCCTTCGAGTCAGGACGCCGGAGTTCACGGTCGTGCTCTACCGGCGCCGATCCAGCCGGAACCAGACCGAGCACATCATCCTTCATGAGCTGGCGCACGAGTGGCTGGACCACGGGAGCACCCTGACCGATGAAGAGGTCGAGCGATACGTCCCTGAGCACATCCGGGAGGAAGTCCTTCGTCGATTCCCCTTGGCTCTGGTCCAAGGCCGCGTGAACTACGACAGCCCGGAGGAGCAGCAGGCCGAGTTGTCGGCGTCCCTGATCAAGCGGTTGGCCCGCCGCCAGCCGTTGGCCGGCGACGACATGGTCAGCCTCTTGGAGTCCTCGCTCTCCCACCCGGTTGCTCCGCCGCGGCGTGGCTCCAAGAACGAATAACGGACGGCATGCTCGACTTCTTCAGGTACCTGACCGCGGCAGTGATGACCCTCATAGCCGTCTGGCGATTCCCCGCCGTCCGGTACGGTGACGCGCACCGCCGAGCCCTCTGGGGCGGCTACGCCGGATTCTCCGTGGCCTTGTGGCTCTACACACCAGCAGCGATGCAGGCCGTGGACCGCATCCCCGTGATCGATCTGAGCGCTCTCCTGAGGCACTTCGCCAGCACCGCCGCCATCATCGCGTCCTTGACGTACGTTGCGACCAGCTACGGCAAGAGCTCCGAGGCCGTGGTGCCCCGACACGTCACGGTGTCGCGCTGGATCGCCCGTGCCTCCTACCCGGTGGGCGCAATCGGCGTGACCCTGCTCACTATTCTCTTTTTCACCGTTGTGGACCGGCAGCGGCAAAGTGAAGACTTTCTCAGCGATCATGCAGGGGAATTGGGCGCCGCTGCGTATATGAGTGTCTTCTATTTCTTCCCGCTCGTCACAGCCGCCGTCTGCGGCTACCAGTGGTCGCGGGGAGCCCGAGAAGCCGAGACGATCAGTATGCGAATCGGTCTCAGGCTCATGGGAATCTCGATGTGGATGGGGCTCCTCCACACGACGGCCCGAATCGTCATCGTGTGGACGGCGGTATTTTTCCCGCTGAGTCATTCCACAGTGGAGATACTCATTGATCTCACGGCGATGTGGATGAACCTGCTCTTCCTGATCGTGGCTGTAGGCGCGAGCATCCCCACCACCAGCGTGGTTGCTGCTCGCTGGAAGACATGGAAGACCCTCTACCGGCTTCACCCGCTCTGGTTCGACCTGGTGAAGGCTTTCCCCGGAACGAGTCTCTACCCGCCCGGGTCGCGCCTGGCCGAGCTGATCCACATGCGGGTCCCCAGCGATGTCCGCCTGGACCGATGGACCCAGGACGTCGCTGATGCCTGCGAGAAGCTCCGGTACTACGCCCCGGAGACGCTCCTGTGGGCTGCTGAGGAGACAGCCGCGTCGCACCCCGACCCCGATCCGGGCGCCGAGGCGTACTGGATTGCCGCGGCGCTCCGTGCCGCTGCCTCCACAAAGGCCAACCAGTACGCGACAGGCCCGCTCCAGGAGAAACCTTTCGTCGACACGAACAGCGAGGCAGCTTGGCTCGTCCGAGTGAGCAAGGCTTACGTGGTCATCACCCCGGAAGACGCTCAAGAGCTTCTGCAGCAGTCTGCGGAGCTGAGTCTTGAACCGGATGCGTAAAACGTTGCAGCCCGAACATGCTATTCGAGTTTCAGGTACTGCTCCTTGCGGCTGAAGAAGTCGACTCAATTGGGAGGTCGCGTGAAATAGGAAACAGCCCCCAGGTGCTATTGCCGCCCTTCAGGTTCGGGCGGGGCCGCCGGTCCCGCAAAGAGGTGGCTGGTACCGTGGGCCAGACAGTGGGTGGCATCGTTTTCCGCCCTGTAAATACCGCCGACCCTGGAAAGCGAAGCGCAGGCGCTGTCGCCGCCACGCGTATGCCGGGGCCGGAACGCTGTCCAGTACGGGCGGCGCCCAGATTCTCAGCACTGGAGTTCCTGCATGTCTCAGCACACCGGCCTCGTCCTCGACTTCGGAGGCGTGCTCACCACACCGCTCCTGCCCGTGGTGCTCGCCTTCGAGCAGCGTGAGGGGCTTCCCCAGGGTGCATGCATCTCGGCCCTGTACCAGGACGAAGAGGGCGTCCGGATCACCAGCGACCTCGAGCGTGGAGCGGTCAGCCAGACCGAGTGGAACGAGTTTGCCGGCAAGAAGCTGGGCGTCTCTCCCGACAACTTGATGGGCAGGATCTTCGGAGGCCTGCGTCCGGAGCCGCTGCTGATCAACGCGGCCGCCGCGGCGCGGCGAGCGGGGATCAAGGTGGGCATCCTGTCCAACTCGGTGGGCCTCGCGCCCTGGGACCTCTACGACGGCTACGACCTCGACAAGCTGTACGACGTCGTGGTGATCTCCGAGCACCACCAGCTGCGCAAGCCCGACCCCGCGCTCTTCGAGATCACGCTCAAGCTCATGGAGATGCCTGCCGAGCAGTGCGTCTTCGTGGACGACACCGAGGCGTACGTCCAGGCGGCGGAGCAGCTCGGTTTCGCGGGGGTGCACAACAAGGACCCCAAGCAGACGGTGGCCGACCTGTCGAACCTGCTGGGCGTGGACCTCACCGCCGCGCCGTAGCCGGTCCCCGGGCAGGCGCCCGGTCCAGCCGTCCCCGGCCGTTGGCCACCTCACTGCGAGGTGGTCAACGGCCGGGGATCTGCGTTGTGCGCTGCGGCTCGGGACCCTGGTCGTACGCGTCAGGACCATGGGGCCACATCCGGTACACGGACGGTGCCGTTCCGCCCCCGGACGAAGCCCGGCCGTCGGCTACCACGACACGCCGCATGGGCGTGCCCGAAGCTGCAGCTCAGCCGCGAAGGGCGTCAGGCTGAGGGCGGGAAGCGGCCGGCTCTGCCATGGCCAGGGGCGGACGGCTCGGCGGCGCTGTTGAGGCGTGGCGCCGGCGTCACTGCTCGCTCTGCTCGCCCGGCAGCTTGTTCTTCAACTCTCCGACGACTTCGTTGATCTTGGCCATCATGCCGGCCGACAGCCCCGCCTGGTTGCCGCGGGCGGCGAGGCCGAGGATCTGGCCTTGGTGAATCGACCCGAGGAAGCGGATGGCTTCGAGGAATTCACCGGCCGCAGGGCTCAACTCGGCGTCGTCCTGGAAGAGGGCGATGTCGACCTGGAGAGCATGAGCCAGGCCGGCACGTACTGCGTCCGAGGCAGTCGTTGGGGCGCCCGAACGAAGCGTGGCGATATCATCGGCAGTCATGTGCGTCGTGCCGCTGTGCTCGTTGACGGCTTGCGCGATCTGCTCGTTGGACGGAGGCGTCTGGCCTGCGTACCCGTGCTCCAGAAGATAGTTGATCTTCTCGCCGACCGTGCGAGGTGCAGATGGACGAGCTTCCCTCAGCGGCCGCACCCTGCGGAGCCCGAACGAGACATCCTGCGCGGCCAGTAGCTCTTCCGTCGTCACCCCGTAGGCGTGCGAGAGAGGTCCCACGTAGGCATCCTGGAGCCGACGCCTGCCGGACTCCGCGTTGCTCAGTGGCACGCGACTGGCGTTGATGGCCTCGGAGGCCTGCGCCACGCTGAGGCCGGCGTCGCAGCGAAGCAACTGCAGGTCCACGGCGCCGTCGTAGGGGAAGAGGGCGTCAAGTTCCTGACCAAGTGCCGATGCGATCCCTGGGAGTTTCTCCCCCTTGGGGAACTCCTCGCCGCTTTCCCATCGCGCCACGGTCGGGCCGCGGACACCTACTCTCGCGCCCAACTCCTTCTGGCTGAGCTCCTTGCCCCGTCTGACAGCTCGCACTCGGCTGCCGTCGAATTGACGTGGCACATGAACTCCTGCGACTTGGCGGTCTAGACCTCGGGTGGCGACGAGAGAACCCTAACGGAAACCGGCTTGATCGATCCATGCATCTACCGTACGTTTCTGTATCGCGCTTGACGGTGGGGCTCTGCTCGCGCATCGATCTTATGCCCTGATTAGTCCATCGCTCAACTACCCGCCCTGTTCAAGGCGGGTCCACCGGACCAGGTCATGCAACGGCCTAGGAACCTGGAAGGATCCCACCGATGATCCAGTCTCACTCAGAGTTGTCCAACTCTGGCGAGTTCAAAGGTTTCAACGAAGCCCGGCGCATCATGTGGTGCTATGAGGCTCGTGCCCGCGTGTGCGAGCGGTTCGAGGAGACGAGCTTCATCGGTGATGCCAACGTTGCAGCGGTCCACGTCGACAACACCACCAGGGCGGACCGCGTGTTCCTCGTGGCATTCGACGAGGCCGGCCGGCAGGTCGGCGTTGACACGCTCTACGTCGACGGGCCGAATCAACACCTCGACATCGCTTCCGAGTTCGACCACGACTTCACTGGGATGGACGTCGTGCCGGACTCGCAGCTTGACCAGGCCATCTCTCGCGAGAACGGCTGGGTCGTCAACCTGAAGGTACTGCGCGAGTACGAGCCCTCGGTCGATCGTCGGGCCACGCAGCGTGCGGTGTTCTTGGTGCATCTGCAGGACATGATGAAGAACGGTGAGGTCCGCGGATTCCTGTTTGGCCAAGGTGAGTCCGATGAGGCTGATGCGGCGTGAGGGGCCACGATCTTGTACGTCAGGCGACCCCGCCGGCCAGGCTGCCGGCGGGGTCGCCTGATCTCTGACGCTGTTACGGCGCTGCATCCTCGCAACGAGGGGGGATCGGCACAGCTGATCCGGGTGTCGAACCCAGGTCGAGTGCGGGCATGCCGTGGACCGGCTCATGCCGGTCCCGGGTGACGTCGGTCCCGGGTGACGCCTGGCGGTGAGCCCCGCGAGGTCACGCAGTTCATCTTCGACACAGTCGCCTTCCAGGAGTGGAACCCGTGATGCCGCCCTGACGGCCTCGTGGCGTCAGGGCGTCGATTCAGGCTCGGTACGTGACGGTGTTGCCCTGTCGCGTCGTCACGCCCGTGGGACGAGCCGCGAGGCCCACGCGTGGATGAGATCCGAATTCTGGATCTTGTTCGCCTCGACCAGAATGCCGATCGGAACCCCCGTCCTCCTTGAGATCTCGGCGAGCGTATCGCCTGGCACGATGGTGCGCGGCTTCGTCTTCGGCGCGGGCTCGGCGGGTGCGCCCGATCCGTTGGGCTCGTCCTCGTCCTCGTCCTCGTCCTCGCCGCCGCGACCGGGCTTCGAAGTCGGACTCGCCCCGCTCTCGTCCTGCTTCCCCGTGCCGGCCTCGCTCGGCTGCTGGGCGCTGCTGCCTCCGGCGTTCTGTTCGTCGGGGTTGCCCGGTGCCTCGGCCGGGGCGTGATTGCCATGCAGTGCCTGGGTGAAGCCGCCGTCGGAAGTCGCGAGCTGTGTCAGGCCCCAGCCGGCGAGGAGCGCCGCTCCGCCCGCCATGAGGCCGGCCGCGATGAGCGGCCCGTTGCCGAAGCCCATCGGGCCGGCGTGACTCCGGGCAGTTGCTCTCGTCTGTGCCGTCGGCTTCGACGCCGTCCCCTCTGGCCTCTGAACCGTAGCCGCCATCCCTGCCCCAACTCCTCTATGAATAGCATGCAGAGTCATCCGCGTCTGACATTGGCATTCTACTCATAGTCGAATCCAAGTCGATGCAATAAGGGATGGAATGGTAGTTGAAACCCTGCCCGAGAGGTCGTCGGCCGCACAGCACCGCGACGATCATTCACGCCGAGGTCCGGTTCGCGATCCGAACACCTTCTGCTCTGGCCGATCTGAGCAGGATGACCGCGGGTTCAGCGTCCGAACTGCGACCTGGGGCCGGCTGGGTCAACCCCGGGGGAGTGGGCTATCGATGCTCTGCTCCTGATGCGCACCGTGCGGGACTGGAGCGCGGGCTCCTCCTTCTCTTGCCTGGCCCGCCTCTCGGAGATGGAGTGAGCCATCATTCGACGTCCATGTCGACTCGGCGATGACCCTCGTATACGAGTCGACAGCAAGTCAATCTCGACTGACTATACTGAAGGTATGACTCGCAACGACAATGCTCACGGCGGCAGCAGTCCCGGCGCCGAGCTCCCGAAGTTCTCTGTCAATGTCGTCCCGACAGACCAGCTCAGGCACGAGGAACTCGCCACGGTCCTGAACCTCTATCGCCGCGGCCAGATCACGCCGCTGATCTTCGGAGACGGCAACAAGCCCGAGGCCGCGATCATCCCCTTTGCCGCGTTCGTGCGCCTCATGAAGTACGACCACGCGGCCCACGTCCATGCTGAGGCTGATTTCCAGGCCGAGCTCTCCCATCGCATCCAGGAGTCCGACGCCTCCAGCGAGGCGGGCATGACCATCGAAGAGCTGGCCGAGAGCCTCGGCCCGCTCGGTCAGCAGTGGGCGGATGGCCATCGTGCTGCCCAGCAGAAGAAGCGTCATGAGTGAGCGTCGGCCTGTCATCCGCATCCTGCCGACCGCCGGTCTCAAGCAGGACCTCCAGACTCTCCACGACGCTGCGCTGAAGCAACCTCAAGGACCAGAGGGCCGGCTCCTGCGCGTGGCTCTCAACCAGCTGGGCCTGATCCAGCAAGGCGCGCCGGGCACGCACCCGCTGGGGTACATGCCCAGTTATCCCGATCTCTCCGATTGTGAGACCACGTACGTCGGCGCAGATCCGAATGCAAAGCCCTCGCACCGGATCGTCTGGCGGGAGCGCGCGCCCCAGCGCCCGGGCGAGCCCGTTATCCGCGAGATCATCGCCCTGGGTGAACGCGCGAACGGGCAGGCCTACTACATGGCCGGCCAGCGTCTGGGCCGCCCTGTGGGCTTCACTCTCGCCGAGCTGGCCGCGCAGCGCGAGCCGATTGCGAGTCCCTCGCGACCCAGGCAGCGCTTGACCGGCAGTTTCGACACGCCATCCATGAACGAGCCTGACCACCAGTTCGAGTGACCTGTACCTGGCCGTGGCCGGCGTGCTCATCGTCCCGGTCGGCGCGCTCGTGCTGATCTTCGCCATCGCCGACGGCTGAGCCCCGCGGCCGAACTCATCTCATCCATAAAGAAAATCCCCGTGATGCCTGCAGGCATCACGGGGATTTTCCTTTCTGCCGGCTCCTCGCTTTCTACGACGCGGGCCGCAGCTCACGACCCTCAATGACGTTTTCGAACTTGCCGGCATCCCCGATCGTCCCGTAGGTCTCCGGTGGGGCGTCGTCCTCATTGCCCCCCAGTCGGCGGTTGAAGCTGCTCGATGCGGAGAACTTGAGAACCACGTAGTCATCGACGTTGCTCTTGCCGAAGCGCACCTTGTGACCCTTGTGGTCCTGCCGGTAGAAGCGGCCGAAGCTCGTGAGTACGACCGCCTCTCCGCAGCTGACCGCCCCAGTGAGTTCACCAAGCAACGACTCGTATACCTTGTTCACCACTCGGATGGGCAACTTGCTGCGAGTCGCGACCCGCGAGATGAACTCGCGCTTATTGACACGCGGTGTCTTCGTCGTTTCCATGTCTACACTCTGTCCTATCGCCGTTCGTGAAACGGTTCCAATTGGAAGCCAGTCTATCGGAGATGGTCATGAGTGGAGAAGGGGAGTTGGGTGTATCAAGTGCAGTCGCTATGCCTATCGTTGCCCATTTGACTAGATTTCCAGATCTGGCTCGATCCCCTCCCGGTCGCCCCTGGGCTCATAGTCGACCGACTCGATGATGCTCCGCGTGCTCGGATCGCGTCGCTGGTTCACGACCTTGTCGTGCGACTCCTCGAACCGCTGCTGCGCCGCCACGCGGTGGGCCGCATCGAGCTTCGCGCCGATGTTGCGCTCTCCGAACTCCATCATCGAACTCAGTGCCGACGTCGCGCCCTGCCGGATCGCGCTGACGTGCGGCTTGTTCTGCGCCCGCTGCTGCTCCCATCGGCTCCGATCCTCCGGTGTGACGTAGCCGAACATCCGCGCGAAGCGCGATCCGAACCTGACCTGCTGACCCTCGCTCTGTTCCTGGCTCATGCCCCCTCCTCCTGCTCCTTGTTCGTGTTCTCGGATCGCGCTCAGGTGGGCTGGAAGTGCTCGGAGTCGGCCTCAGCGTTCGGGCCGTTGTTCTGCGCGCCGGCCTCCTGCTCGGCCGACGGACCCGTAGGGCGCGACCGCGGCTTGAGTCGCTGCTCCTCGAAGAAGGCCCCGGGGTCGTCGACCGCCGTCTGCAGTGTCTGCTGCCAGTTCTCTCCGAGGCTCCGCTTCAGCTGAGCCCCAAGATCCGGGTACTTCTCGTTCACTGCCTCCATCGCGTCGACGTAGGCGTTGGAGTAGACCCGCTGCTGCTCCTCGGGTGGCAGACCGTCGATGTCCATGCTCGCGATCATCACCTCGGACTGGTCCAGGCGGTGCTGGAGCATGTCGGGCAGCCCGCTGGTGTCCAGACCCTGTTTCCGCGCCGCGAAGCCGACCAGGTAGCCGAGCATGTTGCCCCCGTAGGCCTCTTGGTCGCCGCGGCCCAGCGCGTCGAGAAGCGAGGTCTTCATCGTCTCGGCGAGCTGAACCTGGTGGGCGTCCGCGTCCATGGGTCGGCGCAGTGTGAACATCCCGTCCTCGGGCAGACGCCGGCCCAGCTGGTCGTCGAACTCCCCGCTCCAAACCGTGTGGACCCGGTCGGAGCCCGCGATCCGCTCCTCGTGCGCAGGGGCCTTGACGATCCGTCCGTGGGCCACGCCGTTGAACATCGTGCGCAGCTCGGGCTCGTACTCCATCCGCTCGCCGATGATCTTTCGGGCGCGCTGGACGACCTCCCGGCGCTCCAGGCCGTCTTCGCTCATCTGCTCGTGCAGCCGCTTGCGCAGCGCCTGGTAGCCATCGCGGATCAGGCCGACGTCCGCGCCCGGCTCACGCATCTTCCAGAAGGCGTTCTCCATGAGCGCGACCTCGGTCATGGCTGCCGAGTCCGGAGTGAACATCTCCCGGTGGCCGCGCTCACGATGCTGCATGGCGTCGAAGCGCTTGCGCCACTTCTTCGACAGGTGGTCACGCGGATCCGTGCTGCCGATCAGGCGCTCGCGCCGGGCGTCGCTCGGCAGGTCCTTGAAGATCCTCTGCCGGTGCGTGATGCCGCTCTCGGCAAAGGCCACCATGCCACGGGCCCTGGTGTCGATGCGCTCCTGGATCTTGTCCTTGAGGGGTTGGAGGTAGCTGTCCATCTCCTTCTTGAAATCCGGGGCGAGCATCCGCATCGTCATCACCATGCCGACCGCTTGGATGATCGAGTTGGCATTCACTCCGCGCGAGAGCGGCTTGAGACACGACTGCATCATCATCTGCATGTAGACGTGGTGCATGACGCCGAGATCCTGCGTCCGCTCCTCGTCGTTGAAGCCGGGCACCAACAGCTTCGAGTCCCGCAGCGAGGCCATGTACTTTTCGCAGGCCAGCCGCGTCTCCGCCCTGAGTTTGAGTAGCTGCTCGCGCTGATCCAGGCCCTCGCTCTCGTCCTCGGCCCGGTCGACGTCGATCCCGTGCACGCGCTCACGGTCGGCCATCCGCTTCCGGGTCTTCTCACCGAAGAACTCGCGGGCACGGTCCCGGAGCCGCTCACGCCAGGCGCGCGCACCGTCTGTGTCCTGCGGCCCCGGATCGTCGATCACCTCGGCGTCGATCGGCTCGTCCGAGCGCGAGTCCCAGTGGGCATAGGTGTTGCCTCGTGGCTCACCGGTCCGAAGCCGATCGTCGCCGACCGGAAGCACCTTGATCGCGCGCCGGCGGCCCGCGGGTCCTGTTGCCAGTTCCTTGTGCTGTGCCATCTCAGTACCCCATCCCGTAGTCGCCGTCGTTGACCTCGGGCTGATCGATCTCGATGCTCGGCGTGTAGACCGGGCGCCTCGCGCCCACGGCCACGCCATGCGCGGAGCGGCGATGCGAGCCGCGGGTGCCGGACCCCGCCGCCTCTTGAGAGATCACGTCGCGCTTGACCACCGAGTCATCGACAGAGATCACGGCGTGGTCCAGGCTGCGCGTCTTGGTGGAGCCCAGCTGATCGAGCTGCCAGGACGTCTGCACCCGAGCCTTCAGAGTCGCCGAGGACGCGAACTGCTCGTTCTTCTCGCCGTCGTAGACGCTCTCGCGGTTCTCGGCCGCCTCGACCAGATCGGCGAACGCGCCGCCGTAGGCCATCCGGTCCATCACGGTGCCCCGCAGCGACACGTCTTCTTCCAAGTTGCGGATGCGCCCGGTCGTCGGGTCCTCCAGCGCACTGGCCACGCGGGCCACATACTCCGGGTTGACCGTGACTCCGAAGCCCTCCTTGGACTCGTAGAACTCGATGAACTGCTTCTGCCACTCCTCGGCCGTAGCCTGGACGGGCTCACCGTCCATGAATGCCGTGTGCCACTGGCCCGGGCCGACATGTTCGATGCTGCGGCCCCTCCAGAGATCGCGGCCGGGGCCCTGGAGCATCGCGTACTTGTGCCGGGCCTCGGCAGCGTCGTGCTTCGCCTGCAGGATCGACTGGGTCACTGGGTAGGTGACCTCCAGGACGGCCTTGAGGTCCTCGCCGCGCAGCGCGCGCACGGCGCGCTGGCTGAACCTGCCACCCAAGCCGGTGCCGTGGGACTTGATCGCCGTGGCGAACATCGAGGCTTCCTGGTCGGATTGGGTGATGCCGGGCGTGCCCTGTGCATCGCCCAGGTTCCGGGCGTAGTCGGTGAGCTTCTTCTCGCTCCCCTTGGCGCCGGTCTTGACACAGACCTCGCGCACGCTCTGCAGGTGTGCCTCGCGATCCGAGAACGTCAGTGCCGCACCGAACTCGCCACGCTGCGCCTGGCGGTACAGCCCGCTCAGCTCCTCCGTCACGATCCGCTGGGCGAGCTTGATGTCCTCCGGCGAATCCGAGCCCGTGATTGCCTGCAGCCGGAGCCGGTTCGCCTCGCTCCGCGAACTCTCCAACTCATCAGCCAGTCCGGCGTCCTTGGAGAGCGCGACCTGGGTGTCCAGCGACACCTGCATGGCCAGCGGGTGTGAACCGTCGCCCCTGACCACTCCGGTGTCCACCAGGTTGGCCGGCACCGAGAGCTTTGCCAGGGCCTCAGCCTTGGCTGCCTCGCTGTGCAGCTTCACCACGGCGACGGCATCACCGTCGAAATCGCCGTCAAAGCAAGCGTCCATTACCGGGTTGATCGCGGCGCCGGTGAGCCGGTCGTCGATCGCGACCCGCATGTAGCGCACACCGGCGTCACGGAGCACCGGGTCACGCCACACCAGCGCGTGGTCGCCCTCGGCAAGCCCCAACTTCTCGGCCTTGACCGAGCTGAGCGCAACCTGGTCGACGTCCAGCCGTGGGTCTGCGGTCCACACCATCGTCGCCGAGTCGGTGAGCCGTGAGGTCATCAGCCCGGTCTTGAAGATGTTGCTCTTGCCCGTCAGCACTCGGTTCTGGACGTCGGTCGTGATCGCTTCGAAGGCGCGCTGAGCGTGTGAGACCGATTCGCTCATGCTGCGACGCACCTCGGCGCGCTTCTCGGCGGACAGACCCTGGCCGTCCAGCTGCTCGGCCATGTAGCGGTAGCGGCAGGCCTGCACGAAGACGTCCTGGTAGCTGCGGGTGTAGTCGTGCCTGACGGAGGACCCATCCTCGAACTCCTGACCACTGCGCAGATGCGAGGACATCACCGGCAGCTTCCACGAGCTCGCGCTCACCGTCTCGGTCTGCTCACCAGTCGGATACGTGAGCGGGAACGGGATCTCCATGTCGCCGCCGCGGTCGCCGATGAGGTCGCCGAAGGACTTGCGCATCGCAATGGTATTCAGTCCCGGGAGCTGGCCCGCCTTGCGCGGCTGCGTGCGCAGCAAGTCGGGCATAGGGATGAACCGACGGTCGGTACGCTCGTCGAGGCCCTCGGCCTGGCCGATCACGCGCAGCGTGCCGTCAGCGTCCATGTCCATGCCGGTTACCAGCAGGTACTCGCGCAGGCTCGACTCGGCCCCGCTGTTGTGGCCGTAGAACTCGCGCATGATCGCCGGGCAGTCCTGAGACTGCAGCGCCCAGGCCAGCTGAGAGGAGGCCTTACGGCCCTTGCCGGCACGCACCTGCTCGTCGTCGTAGATCTTCGTCTTCTCGTCGACGGCCATATGGGTGACCACGAAGCGCATCTCGCCCAGGGCACTCGGCCGCAGTTCTCCGTCGGGCGAGCGTAGATCGGAGACGTTCCCGCTCATCAGCTCGCGCGCCGAGCCCGCGTTGCGCCGGGAGATGAGGCTGAACGGACTCATCACCACGTCCAGACCCGGGTTGGCCCGGAACCAGTTGACCTCTTCGACAACGGCCTGTTGCTGCGCGTCGTGCAGAGGCATGTCCCGGTCGACGATCAGCGAGATCACGCCCTTGTTGCCGTGCAGATCCGAGATCTTGTCGCCCACGACGAGATCGCGTTCCTGACCGCCGGCCCCGCGGATGCGGTGGCGCCCGGCGAACTCCTTCGACACCACGATCGGGTCATCAGCGGTCCAGCCGCCGAAGGTCATCAGCGCCGTCTTCGCCGGCGCGGTGACCTCAGAGGACTGCATGATCGTCGAGGCCGTCATCTGCTGACGGTCGAACGGGTCGTACCGCAGCGTCTCGAGCTCGGGGAGAGCCATGAGCGGCGCACGCTGTCCGGCCAGGCTCTCGTCGCCCGGCACGATCCGACCATCGGTGTCGACCCGGGCCTGAGTGGTCAGGTACCGCACGATGCCCTGGTTGGTCGCGCCTCCGGTCATCACCGGGTCGAAGTAGCCACTGGGCGCGGCCACGTTGTTCCGGTCCTTGCCGGTGAGCACCGCCATGTTCCGCCCGCCGGTGAGCCGCCAGGCGTCGAAGTGGTTGTCGTCAGCCGGGTCGGTTCGGTCGCGCTGGGCCCTGTACTCGGCGTAGACCGTCGAGCCGGCCTTGATCTCGTTGGAGTAGCGCACACGGCGCGCCTCGGTCTGCAGGATCGCTGCCGTCCACTCCTCCAGGTGCGCCTTGATCGCGCCGGTGGACTCGTCCAGCCGGTACGTGGTGGCGCGCTCGATGTAGTCGGTCGGGTGCTTGGTGCCATAGAGCTGTGAGTAGACCGTGTTGAGCGAGGAGGGCTCGCCGGTCTCGCTCCGCCCGGCGATGACGTCACCGGCAATCTGGTACTGGATGCGCTCGTGCATGAGCTGCTCGTAGCCGCGCAGGCGCGTGCGCTCCTCGACCGAGGTCGGAGCCTCGCCCGGAGTCTGGGCCGTGATCGTGGCCTCGTAGCCGGGCACGATCAGGGCGTTCTGCCCGCTGGCGAAGGCGGTGGTGATCTCGCCGTACTCGCCGACATCGAAGACCTGGCCGATCTCACCCGAGATCGGAATTCCCTTGCCGTCACGGCGAAGCTTCTCGCCACTCCAGCGAATGACGCCGTGCTCGTCGACCAGGATCTCGGAGACCGTCGCCGCGTTGCGCTCAATGCTCTCACGCACGGTGACCCCGATACGCCGCATGAACGCAGATTCGTGATCGGCGATCGGCACGGAACGCTCGGCGTTGAAGCGGACGAGCCGGTCCTTGAACCGGGTCGTCTGGAAGGTCGAGCCCATTATCTCGTCAGGGGAGATCTCGCAACGACGAAGCGCTGAGGCGAGGTTGTCGATGTTCGACCACTGCCCGGTGGGGCTGGTCATGTATCGCGCCACCCGCTCCGGGTTGAAGCGCTGATAGACGTACTCGCCGTCGATGTCATGGGGCTGCGCCTCCCAGGTCCCGATGAGTTCGAAGGGAACGTCCTCAGCGTGCTGTCGGACCTTGTCCACGGCGGTGCCGCCGTAGACGAGGTTGCCCAGCTCGGGCGCCTCCTCGGCCTGCAGCTCGCCGATCCCCTCCAGCCGTTCCTGGTACATCTCTTCGGTCGCACCCGGGCGCAGCAGTTCGCTGTGCGCGCCTGTGAGCACGTCCCAGTACGAGCGCTGGATCGCAGCGACCTCAGAGTCAGCCGAGTACTCCGGCGGTTCGATCGCATCCGGCTGTCCGCCGGTTCGCTCCAGCTTCGTCTCGGCACGAGCAATGAGATCCTCGACGCCAAGGGCTGCCTGCAGGTTCTGCCGAGCGCTCTCGACGGCGGTCTTCGCATAGGCCTCGGCCTGCTCAGTGTCGAGGAAAAAGGCCGGCAGTGAGCGGTTCTTCGCGTCCCGGCGCAGCATCACCTTCGAGCCGGGCCGAGGGCCGGACTCACCGGGGGCCACGTAGTCGCCGACCACGAACATCGACTCACGGTCAATGTGGTAGCTGTCGGGCACATCCACCACCATGCGGCCACGGCCGGGCTCCTGGTGTGTCGCGCCGGTCTCGCCGGCGGCGTGCCCGCGCAGATCCGTACGCTCGACGCGATGTCCCTGGGCGAAGCGCAGTAGTTGGACAGCCTCCGTCGGCGAGGGAGAGTAGACCGCCACGCCGCCGGGAACCCGGTGGTTCGTCGAGTAGCGCAGCACGGTGCCGTTGTCGTATACCCGCGCTCCCGCGTACTCCTCCTGACGTGTGTCGATGAGGCGGATCTCCATGCCGGTCCCAGCGATCTTCGCCTTGATCTGACCTGGCTCGCGGTCGCGCATCACCGCGTAGGACACGCCCTGGGCCTTCAGCTCTTCGAGCAGTGCTGCCGAGCGCGCCACGGCGCGCCGGGACATGAAGCGGTTGCGGTCGACGCGGTTCGTCTGCGGGTTCCGGCCGCCGTCGATGACCCACTCGCGCACCTGGTCGTACTCCTGCCGGCTCATCTTGTCCATCAGCGCGGTGAGTCCGGCGGCGTCGTCGTTCGTCATCGCGCGGCCTGCCTCGAAGGGCTTGCCATTGGCGTCGATGCGCCAGAGGACCATGTTTCCGTGCCGCGGATCGGCCAGGGTCTCCACCTCGCCGCCGGCCACGCGTCCGATCGTCTCGTCCGGCAGGTACAGCAGCGCGGTCCCGGCGCGCTTCACGGTCGCGCGTTCGGACCAGGCGGGGTCATAGGGGCTGATCGGCAGCCCGGCCGACTTCGGGTCGACCTGGGCACCGACACCGGTGACGCGGGTGAACTCCCGCTGCAACTGCTGATAGCGCTCGTTCTGCGGGGAATGATCACCGAACTGCGGCTCGTAGTCGGACACGTTCTCCTCGAACGCCTGGTCGATGGCGGAGAGGCAGTCCGCGATGGCCAGCCGCGGGTCGGCCAGTGCGGTGCCCCGCCGGCCGAGGATCTCGTCGACTCGGGCGCGGATCGCCTTGGCCTGGGAGATCGGAACGACCTGTCCGGCCTGCGCCCGGGCCTGCTCGACTGCCTTGTAGTAGACGTACTCGTAGAAGTACTTCCGCAGTCCGCGTGCCTTCTTCATAGTCAATCAGCTTCCTGTGGACGCTCCGGGTTGCATAGAGCCTACATCGCCTATCGAAAGAGAGTTGGATGCTATTTGAAAGGTCAGTGCCGAGGCTGTCTCTCTTGGGTGAGAGATGACCTCGGCGCTGGTTGTGATCCTTGCTCGACCCTGAGCGGCCGTCAGCTACTTCGAGTTCATCTCGATGGCCATCGCCCTGTCGAACCGGCCGTCGGCCAGCACCTCCCAGCTCGGCAGCGAGGCCAGGTACTGGTAGAAGGCCGAGTAGACCTTCACCGTCGCCAGCGACTTCAGGTCCTCCTCGGTGACGTCTTCCTCCGCGAACACCCGCGAGTCCTCGTCCTTCACGTGGCCGTTGATCCGGCGGGCGGCATTGGCGTATGCGTCCGAGCGGATCTGGCTGATGTAGGTCTGAGACCCATCGGCGCTGCGCAGTTCGCCGTCGCCGCCGACCGAGAAGTGCTCGCGATCCAGTTCCAACTCGGTCTGCGCGGACTTGTAAGCCTCGCCGATCTCGATGTCCAGGCTCTTGACCTTTGCCGAGCCGTCGGGATTGACCAGCATCTCCTTGCTGATCGTCCCCTCCGCGTAGAGCAGACGCTGCCGCTCGACGCTGACCGCCTGACTCTCGGCGACTGCGACCCCGACCTCGACGTTCTCGATGAACTGCTCCTCGTCGAACATGCTCATCCCCTCGTACTCGTCGGGGTCGACGATCACCGGAGCGTTGGGGTCCTGGCGCTTGTCGGCCGTGGTCATCGTCGTGATGACCTCCATGACCTCGTCGGCGTAGACATCCGGGTCCAGGCGCTCGATGTCGACCTCCTGGTAGCCGTAGATCTCCTTGTACTGCGCCTTCGCGTCCGCGGCTTTGACCGCCTGCCGCATGCGCTTCTCCAGCATCTTCACGAAGTCCGGCTGATTCATCCGCACGTCGAAGTCCATGGCACTGGACAGCGTCGGGATCGTCTGCAGTGAGTACGTGTGCCCCGGGTGCTTGATCGTGTTCCCCAGTAGCCGGACCGACATCGGCAGGATCGTCTGGTTGCGGTTCCAGATCGGCGCATCGCCGGCCCGGAAGACGATCGAGTTGCGCGGCGAGAGGAAGGCCATGTCGTTGTAGCTGATCAGCGGCTCTTCCCTGGTGCTCATCGTGTAGGAGACCCGGCCCTCGGTCTTGCCGCCGATGACCTTGTCGAGATCCTGGCTGATCTGCTTGCTGTCCCTGTACGACCGGTGAGTCTTGCCGCTCATCTTCTCCAGCGTCTCGATCATCGAGTCGTCCGTGGATTTCAAGAAGACGATGTTCGAGGTGTTGCCCTGCACGATCTTGTCGACGCTCTCGCCGTAGACGTCGCGCAGTTGCTGCAGGGTCTGCAGGATGAGCGTGAACTGCTGCTCCTGGCCCAGGCCGATGGAGAGCATCGTCGCGAAGCCGTCGATGCCCTTGCCCTCCGACTGCAGGTTGCCGAGCTCGTCGAGCATGAACCGCGTGCGGTAGAGCGGCTTCTGGTTCGACTTCGTCATGTACGCCTGGTCGGCGCTCACGTCGAACAGCTGTTTGACCAGGATCAGGATCAGTTTCGCGTACTTCATCAGGTGAGGCGGAGTCACCAGGAACAGCGCCTTCGGGGACTCCGAGTAGCGAGACAGTTTCTGCGTGATCGCCCGTGCCTGATACGAGACCTTCTCCGGGTTGCCGCCGCCGGAGAAGTCGAGTCGCGTGTCCGGGTAGAGCGTGTCCCCGGCCTGGAAGGACAGGATCTTCCCGTCCCGAGTGCCACCCTCACGCACCGGCTTCAGCTCACGCATCACGCCGTTCTTCACGATCTTCTTGCCCGTCACCGGCTCGACCACGTAGTGCCGGCCACTGAGCGAGACCTGGTGGGTCTTCGTGAAGCTGAAGTAGAAGGTGCGCACCAGCATCTTCGTCTGTGGGTTGACCAGCTCCAGCTTGAGCCAGGCTTCGTCGCCAGGGAACTTGCCCTTGAAGTTGTACCGGGCCCAACCTTCGCGGCCGACGATCTCCTCGTGCTCGAAGTCCTCGCCGAGGTTCTTGGTGAACATTGGGTCCGCGTAGGCCGACCACGCGGCCTGCTGACCGACGAGGTGGTCGCGCTTGACGTAGTTCGGCGCGAAGCGCACGCCGAGGCGACGCGGGAAGCTCAGGCCGGCCAGGTCGGTGTTCTGCGACGGCTTGCCCGAGGTCAGCGTCGAGATCGTGGGGTCGGTGAAGAACGACATGGCGGTGATCGCGATGCCGTACACCGAGGCGAGCATCTTCTCTGCGCCGGCCATCGAGCGCAGCGCGTTGTGGGCGTTGCCCACCATCGTGCGCATGTTGTTGCGGGGCAGCGCTTCGCTCGCGTTGAAGTACAGGCTGAGCATGTCCTGATCGGCCTTGCCTTCCCACATGAAGGCCTGGGCCGCAGCCCTCTCCTGCTCCTCGGCCAGGGCGTCCGCGTTGTTGTCGAACTCGCCGGCCTTGACCCGCTTCTCCAGTTCGGCCTCAGGGTTCTTGATCTTCTTCGAGCTCATCTGCACGAAGAGCTGGTAGCAGTTGTAGAGCGTGACCTTGCCCCAGAGGTCATCGAGCTTCTGCTCGAGCAGCGCCGGGTCCATATTCAGCACGGCTGCGGCGCTGCGCAGCTCCCGTTCCTCCTCCAGGTAGAAGTCGATGAGTCCGTAGGCCGCGCGCTTGAAGGCGTTGTTGGCGGCATTGGGCCAGACTGGGTCCTCGCCCGCGTCGAGCGGAAAGAAGATCCCGGCGATGTTCTCCACATACAGTGCGCACTTGGTGAAGTTGCCTTCACGCGCTGCGTCGGCCGCCAGCCCCAGGGGGTTGTAGATGTCGGTCTTCATGGAGTTGATCAGATTGAACTGCACCGGTTCGAACCCACGTGTGACCAGGGGAACGTAGTTCTTCACCAGCAGCTCGCCCTTGGGGTCGTTGATGACCATGTTCGAGGGCTTCTTCTCTCGCGACCACATGTCGATGACCGGCTCGATGTACGTCTGGCCCTTACCGGCTCGGGTAATGGCCAACACCATGGTGTTCACCGGCGCGGTATCGACCACGTACGCCCCGGCAGGGCGCTGGACCTCGTACGCCGGGAACGTCCAGTCCTCCTTGATCAGGGCAGCGACGGTCTTGTAGGTGTCCGATCCGAAGCCGAGTTTGTCCCGGTTCTTGCCGTCAGGGTTGTACGGGATGCGCGTTGTGTCGTACTTCAGCCGCAGGGTCTTGTCATCAGGGAGGCCGGAAGCCTCGAACAGCTCGTCGCCGAAGCCTTCGTCGATGATCGGCAGGGTCTGCGTCAGCGGACTGCCTTCGTCGTCGTCCATGACCTCGCCGGCGTAATAGGCGAGGTTCCCCTCCTCGTCGATGACGTCCTTCTTGGCGCGCTGGGCGACCTCGACGGTGCCCAGACCCTTCTGCCTGAGCATCATGTGGCTGAGCATCGAGCTGACCTGCACGCTCGAGTGAGCACCGGCGTCAGGGAACCAGTCGTAGTTCTGCTGGATCTCTTCCGGCAGAGCGATGTGCTGGTCGTTCTGGTACTGGTTGATGTCGCTCGTGGTGTTCATCAGGTTCGCCGCGGCGACCCTCCGCGAGAACCACGTGCCGATGATGAGGGCGACCATCAGACCCGAGCCGAGCGTGATGAAAAGCTTGAACCCCGAGACGTCGGCCAGCTGCTCTCCGACCGTCGTCGCGCTCTTTTTGGGCTCAGCCGGCCTGCCGGCGCTGAGCTTGTCGTCCTTCGCCGCGGTGTACCAGATGGGGACCGGAACAGCCTCAGCGCTGGGGTGACACTTCGCCTTCACGTCCGGGTTGCCGTCCTTGGTCAGGGGCCGGTAACACTTCACGACCGAGCCACCCGCACCCGTCGTGGTGTCCTGAACGTAGTACGCACTCGGCTTGCTGCTGCCGCTGCCGGACACTCCCGAGCCCAGGGACACGCCCACCGAGAGCACCGCCGTGGCGATGAGCGAGTAGAAGACCCAGGCAACGACCGTCACCAGCACTCCGGTAATCACCGCGACGACGATGCCCGGTCTGGTCGACCTGAGGGTCAGGAACTTGCTGCGGTCCAACTGCTGGTTGTCGTAGACGTCTCGGTTCGTCAGCGTCTCGCCGGGCGTCCGCGCCGAGATCTTCTCCCAGCTGCTGGCCTTCGGCCGTGCCGCCTTCCGCTTGTTCGTGGCCATCATGCTTCCCTACTCTCGAGCCTCGCTCATTTCGCTGTCCCGCTGTCCCGCTGTCCAGTGCGCCCGGCTGCGCAGACGACGACGGCGCATGGGGAACGCGCCCCATGCGCCGTCAGACCACCCCGTCGGTCATGACCGGATCGCTCAACGGATCAAGACCACCCCGACGATGAAGCCGGCCACACCCATCAGGAGCGAGAGCGTGACGATCATGACGACGAGGATCTTGTTCGAGCGGCTCTGTATCTCGGAAGCCCGCGCCAGCTCGTTGGCGTAGGACTCCTTGTCGGCCTGCATCTCCGTCAGGCGTGCTTCGTACCGCCTGGCCACTGAATCCTCGACCGTCGACAGCTGATTGAGCAGGTCGGTGACCCGCGTCACCTGGGAGTTGGTCTTCTCCTTCTCCAGGTTGAGGTTGTGCTGCCACTCGGCGTCCCGAGTCGTCATCTGCGTGATGGCGTCCTTGCGGTTGCGTTCGAGCTCGTCCTCCATTCGGCGGATTCGGTCGGCGTGCTCAGAGCGGACCGATTCCAGGAGGTCCTGCTGTTCCCGGCGCAGGATGCCGATCTCGTCCGTGGTCCGCTGGTGCTCGGCCAGCGCCTCGTACTGGGCGATGTCGGCCTTGCGGTTGTCGTCGACGATTCGCTGGATCTCGGACTTCCACTGGCTCAGGCGCTCTCCCTCGGCCGCCAGGTACTCCGACTGCCGCTCGGCCAGCACCTCGAATATCCGCGTCTGCCCGGTCTGCATCTTCAGCGTTGCGTCCGACCGCCGGACCCGCAGGATTTCCTGCTGGTTGTGCGTGTGGGTGTCCTCGATGTCCCGCTCGATCTCGGCGACGGAGTCAATCTGCTCGCGCTCCATCCGCGAGCGGTTGCGCTCCTTGTACTGCAGCTCCGCCGAGAGCGCCGCCTGCTGGGCCACCTTGGTGGCCTGCGCCTCATAGTCCTTGGCGATCTCCGCCCGGCGGGCTCGGATCTTTTCCTCCCTCTCTGTCTGCCGCTGCTGGTGCTCAGCCTCAGCCGCGTCCTTCAACAGCTTGTACCGGGAGCCCTCGCGGTCGGTGGCCACCGTGCGGATGACCTGCTCGGTGTGCGCCGACATGAGGTTGACGTAGAGCGCACGCAGCTCAACCTCGTGCGCGGAACGGAGCTGCATCAAGTCTGCGTTGGCCTGCCGGTTGAGCTGGGCGACCTGGTCCCCGAGCCACTCGGTCGCTCCCTCGGGCACGGCGATCTGCACGACCGGTGCGCCAATGGTGAAGGTCGCGTCGAACTCATCAAGCCGGACGTCCAAGTCCAGCTCCTCGGAGAGGAACCGGCGGGCGATGACGTCGCGTACCTGGGCCTGATCCGCCGGCAGCACAGCGTCGCCGGCCTCCTGGTGGTCGCCTTCGATGCCGGTGCCGGCGTCGGTCTCGTCGAAGCCCTCGTAGTCGGTCACCTCGTCGCGGTCGTAGTCCGGCTCTGACTCGACCGAAGCGGTGCCCACGTCGTCCCCGTCGAACACGGGTGTGTCCACCCCTTCATCGTCGTCGACGACGTCGCTGAAACGCGGCTCGTCGTCCAGGCCCTCGTCAGCCCCCTCGTCACCGGGGATTTCATCGAAGATCGCATCCCCCTCGTCCTCCCAGAGGACCGCCGGGGCGGGGCCGGCCGTCCCAGCCTCGGCGACCAGGCCGCTGTGCTCTTCCCACGCCTTCTTACCCACGGCTTCTTCGAGGCTCGTGGTGCCTGCAGCGACAAAGCGCGCCTCTGCGAAGGTCGCATCGTTCACCAAATCGACGAGCAGATCGCCGCCGGGCTTCTGCCACACGACGGCCCAGGCGTAGGTGGCACCGGTGAGCAGCGAGTACTCCTCCATGCGCGCGAGAGTCTCGTCGGTGGGGATGATGCCGAAGACCTCCTCTTCGAGCATCTCCGCCGTGGCGACCGTGCGGATCTGGTCGGAGCCGATGAGCTCGATGATCGAGCCCTTCGCCTCGTCCCGGCCGTGCCGCGTACTCAAGCCGCCGATCTCCTCGGCAGCAAGCACGAGCATCACCCAGGCCGTGCCGCTGGGAAAGACGAACGGAGTGTTCGACCGCAGCAACTCGACCGCTGCCGGGATCGCCGTCTCTCTCACCACGGAGGCCAGAAGCTCGTTGGGCTTCTTCTTCCGTTCCTTCTTCTGGCGGACCGCCGCCGCTCCCAGAATGCCCATTGATGCCGATCCCCTCGCCAAAAGAACACAGTCCGCCTGGTTTACGAGCATCCTATCGTCGGCTTGTCGGAGTAAGCAACTATAGGATGTCGAAGGGCTATCGACTCGTTAGTCGACTAGATCCCGCCGGCCTTGACCGACTCATCGCACCGCACTGACCTCGATGTAGGCATTGGAACTCAGCAGGTTCTTGTCGTCGCTGACCAAGTCGCCGACGACGTCGATGCGGATCCGTCGCTCCGAGGGGTGCTCGTTGAGGAAGGTCGCCACCGCGGTGGTGACCTCGTCGGTCAGCCTCGCCACGGCCGCACGCGCGCCGCCGGCATCGGAGTCGGTGTCACCCTTGTCCTCGATGAGGTACTGCAGCACCCTCGCATCGACGTCGACCCGCACGTTGTGCTTGATGAACACCTCCTGCACCATCTGCCGCAGCTTCTTCCGCACGATCTTCTGCTGCGTCGGCAGCGACAGCGGCTGGAAGGGTACGATCGCGTCGATGCGGCCCAGCAGCTCGGGCGGGAACCGGTTGTCGCCCGTCGTCGAGGAGATGGAGCGGCGGATCAGCTTCTCGTACTCCATGAGCTGTTTGCCCGAGCCGGTGTCGTCGGCGGCGTACTGCGAGATGCTCTTGTAGATCTCCGTGCCGGCGTTCGTCGTCAGAACGATGTACGTGTTGAGGAAGCTCACTTCGCGGTTGTTGTCGTCGTTGAGCCGGCCGTCGTCGAGCACCTGTAGCAGCACGCGCGTGACCATCGCCGAGGCCTTCTCGACCTCGTCGAAAAGCAACACGGCGTGGGAGAGGTCCCACACCCGCTTGGTGAGTTCGGAGCGGAAGGCCGCGAATGACGAGTCCTCGGCGTACTCCGTCATGTCGAAACGAATCAGGTGCCGCTGGTCATCGCCGAACAGCAGCTTCGCCAGCTGCTTGGTGAGTTCGGTTTTGCCGACACCAGTGGAGCCCGTGAACAGCAGGCTCGCCATTGGCTTTCCCTTGTCGTTGAGGTCCGCCACCGCCAGCTGTAGGCGACGTGCCACCGCGCTGGTCGCCCATTCCTGGCTGAACACCTTCTCGTCCAGCTGCTTCTTGATCTTCGCGCCGTCGACCTTGAAGGCCACGTTGACGTTCAGGGTCTCCATGAGCACGTCCGAGAGCAGGTCCCGGTCCATCGGCCGGTGCGTCAGGCGAGACCAGCCGACCATGGAGTCGAGCACGAGGATCGACTTGCGCGGTTGAGCGCTGGCCGGCATGTAGCGCTGGGTGTACTCGTAGATCTGCCGGAAGATGTGGTCGTCGTAGAACTCGTCAGCCACCCCGTATCGTTCGGCCATGCCCTGCAGAATCTTGATGGTCGTCGACTGGTCGGGCGGGTTCAGGTTGATGCGTTGCAGTCGCTCGACGAGCGGCTGGTTCGGCGAGATGTGCTTGTGGAACTCCTCGTAGGTTGTCGCCGCGATGATCCTTATGCCGCGGGTTCCCGATGCGGCGAGGACCGGCTTGATCGCCTCGACGGCGGCGTCGGAGAGCTGAGCGATCTGGTGGAACTCGTCGATGAAGAGGACCAGTTCGTGCTGCTCGTTTCTGACGAAGTCCTCGGCCTCGTCGAAGAAGCCCTTGAGAATCGCGGCCATGTTCTCGGCGGTGCCCGCCTCGGAGATCATGCGCGCTGGGTCCACTTCCAGGTAGAGGCGTTCCTTGTCCACCAGCATCGTGGCCTGGACCAGGGCCGTCTTGCCTGTGCCGGCCTCGGCCAACAGGAGCGCGTTGCACAGCTCGGGGCGGCTCAGCGAGGCCAGCAGCTGTGTCGTCTCGTGCTCGCGGCCGACGATGTCGCGCTCGGCCTTCTTCAGCGGCTCCGAGAGTTTGGACAGGAGCCGGTAGCGCTCGTTGAGCTGCACCTCTTGAAACATGCCACACAAGACCTCTCGACAGGGCTGACGATTCGACTGTAAAACCAGTCGAAACCTATCATGAGTCGCACCCAATAGGGCGCTCAATGGAGGGCTGGAAGGGTCTGTGAGAGCATTCGGAGATGGGTCTTGGATCGGAGGCGGCCGCGCGATCAGTGCTCGACGTCTCGTAGTCGTGGGTCGTGCACTCCAGGAGTCAGGCGATCGACTTGTGCGTCCGGATGCGTGCGCTCGCGCGCTGACGGTTTCGGTGGTGCGAGCTGACCGGCGGGCAGGCGCCCCCGTGTAGCCGAAAGGCCCCTGGATGTCATTCCAGGGGCCTTTCGAGGGCTTGACTCGGCCTCGACCTTGGTCTCAGTCGACCGTCGGCTGGTCGACCTCGACCTCGGCTGCCTGCTCCCGCTCGGTCTCGGGAGCCGAAGCCTGGGCCTGTGACTCCTTGGCCGCGGCCCGGGCCTTGCGGGCTGCGCGCATGGAGGCCAATTGGTTGTCCAGCGTTTTGCTGTCGACCTTGAACTCGGAGGCCTCGACGGACTTGGTGTTGACCACCAGGCCGGTGCCGCGCGTCGCGGGCATCACATTGCCCTTGAAGCCGTAGATGGTGCCGATCTCGTTGCCGTCCTTGTCCAGGATCGGCTCGGTGTTCGGCCCCGCGGCCCTGGCGATCTCCTCTATCTGACCGGTGGAGTACGGGGCGCCGTTGTTGTAGCGGACCTTGCCGTCCTCGCCCTGAACCCGATCGGACTTCAGATGCAGGTTCGTTTGCTTCGGGCCGCGCAGATCTCGAGCGTCAAGCTGGATGTCGGCGTACTGGGACTTGCCATTGCTGGTGAAGCCCTTCTTGTAGGCTATCGCGATGAGGTTGACTCCGGTCATCGCGCCCGGGCCTTTGAGAAGTGCCATGATCTCTTCCCTCCACTTGTTCCGACTGTCATCTGACAGGCGGCCGCGATCAGTCACATCGCCCGAACAAGACGTAACCAGCCTGTCTAGTCACGCTCAAAAGCGGTTGAGATGGACGGCTGATGCGAGTCGAATGCCATCTCGGCGTCTGCTGTGGTCACAGCCCGATCGACTCGGGCCTGGACCCGCACGACCAGGCCGGCGTCCAGCGAGGAAGCCTTGGACCGCCGCATCCGCTCGGCCTGCCCGCGCCCGGCGCGCAGCTCCGCGATTCGGGAACGCAACATGAGCGAGCCGGATCCCTGGCCCGTCTGCTGGGACGTCAGCTCCCGGGAGACCCGTGTCATCGCCGCGACATCGTTCACCGGCAGATCGGGAATCGCCTCTGCCTGACCGGACTGGTCCAGGTAGTCCATCGCGGCCAGCAGCAGCCGTCGGCGATCCCTGGCCGTCTCGACGAAGGCCTGGTGTGCGCGCGGCCCCATTCGGACGTCGGTGACGAAGTCGTAGCCCAGGTGATGTAGATCCAAGCCCTTGACCTCGTCGAAGTCATAGGTCGTACCGACGACGACCTTGAAGTCCGTGCTGACCGCGTCCGTCTCCGTACTCGCCCGACCCTCGGCGCTCGACCCCACGCGCAGCACCAGGCCGGAGGAAGCGAGATCGGCCCGGAGGCCGTCCAACTTCTGGTCATAGGACTGCTTCATCGTCCGAATGCGCGCGTCCAGCACCGCCCGGCCGCGCTCGCCCTCGGTCAGGAGCCTGCCGCCGGGCTGATCGTAGATCGTCCGGCCCAGATTCTCGGCCTCCTCGGAGTCTTTCATCCGCTGCACAGAGGCATCCGCGCGCAGGGCCATGAGCGAGAGCAGCCGCCGGCCGTAAGCCGCCACGTCCTGCTGCTGCTCGTGCCATGCGCCCGCATCCCCGACGAAGGGTAGGAAGTGCCGGTACTTGCTCATCAGCCTCCAGTGGTAGCCCTCCTCGAAGCGATAGAAGTCGTAGAGCGGGCGCGAATCCTCGGCGGCCACACCGGCCCTATCGGCCTGTTCCCACTGGTGGGTGAGATCGCGATAGACCCCGACCTTCTCCCGGTGATGCCGTAGACGTGAGGCGTAGCTGCGCAGCCGGAAGCCGAAGGAGACCAGATCAGCTTCCGTGTTCTCGTGGTCCACCTGACGATCTGCAGCCAGCGCCGCCATCTGCTGGTAGTCCATCCCCATGACTTCGAGCATCGGCGTGCGCACTCGCAGTTCCGACTCCGGCATGGCCCGAAGCATCTGGTAGATGCCGTTGACGGCGCGCTCCGTGATCTGCGTACGTCCCCGCTCGACCAGCTTCTGCCATTCCTCCGTGCTCAGAGACTCCTTCGCGCGGCGCCCGTTGGCGTAGTCGACGATGCGCTCCATGGCCTCGGGCATCGGGGACCCAGCACGTTCGAGCTGCTCCTTCACGAGCTCGGTCACCAGCTGGTTCGCCTTGCGCATGCGAGCGTCGTTCGAGCCGGCGCGCCAAAGCGTTCGGTCCCCAGGCAGGCAGGCGAGCAGAAACTGCGGCAGAGACTCGGCACGGATTCGCTCGTGCGCCCACCGCTTGATGAAGGTGGTGACGTTGCGCCGCTCGTAGCCGACGGCGCTGGAGAGGTGAGCCACCGCCTGCTTCTGGTCGAGCCAGGTATCGACGCCGCGGCGGAGCCGGGACTTGTGCCGGTCCAGAAGCTTGCCGCGCTGCGTGCCGTTCTTCGTCACCTGGCCCCGGCCGCCGTCGACCATGGCCAGGTGGCAGTGCACGTGCTCGGTGTCGACCTGGATGACCCCCACGTACCGCAGGTCGTCGAAGCCGCTGGTGCCCGAGCCCATCCGCTCCAGGCCGTACATGATCGCCATGCGCAGCTTCATCTGATCGATGTGGCCGCGGTAGTCACCGCGGGCTTCGCAGCGGAAGTCATCGTCGATGATCTTTTGCTTCCGCAGGTACTCCTCGTCGAAAGACAGCACGGTCTTCAACACGGTGTGCCCAGCGTCGAAGTAGTGCTGGATGTCCTTGCCGGCCGCCTTGAGCTGTTCGTCCGAGAGTGAGACCGAGCCGTAGCCGAAGGCTACGCCGCCGTTGCCTTGGGCCTGGCGCATCTCGTGCTTCGTCGCACCCCGCGAGATGCCGACGCGCTCGACGGCGGACTCCCGGGCCGTGTAGCGCAGGATGAAGTCGTCGGTGCGCAGACGCTGGATCGGAGCCAGTGACTCCGTCGCCTGCGCGCGGGCCATGTACCGGGTGACGTAGTCGCCCGGCGTCGCGCCGCGCGATCCCTTGCCGCCGGGCAGCGGCACGGTGAACTCATTCACGATCACGATGTCCTGCTTCAGGCCCATCGTCGCTCTCCTTCCTGTCTCGCCACCGATGCACTACGGGCCCCGGCTGCTGTCAGCCGGCTCCCTGGGCCGCGCACGTCATGCCTGATCCGTCCTCAGGAGCCCAAGCTCTGCTCGTCGTCAACGCCGAAGTCCAGATCGGCCGCACGCTGGGCCACCTGGAGCTTGCGCTCGTCCAGGCTCGGGACGGGCTTGACCTCACGTCGGCGTGTCTCCTCCTCCTCCGCCTCCTCCTCCAGGTCGGGATCCAGGTTCAGGTCGCGCTGCGCCTCACGGGTCGGGACCGAGGAAGCGGACGGCACCTCCTGCTCTTCAGCCCTGTGCAGTGGTGTAGCCACGCGCTCCCGGTAGAGGTTCTCCGTGGTGCCCTCGGTGCTCGCACGCTCGGTCTTGTACTGCTCCCGTTCGGCGGCGATCTCCGCCTCGATCTGCCGCAAGCGTGCGTTCATGCCGTCAGCGACCGGCGCGGCCTCAGGCACGGGCGCTCCGACGACCTGCTTGACCTCGGTGTCCAGGCCCAGCTCGTCCTCGGTGAACAGCGGGTTGATCGCGTCCGAGCGCGACTTCAGCCCGCGTGCATCGACTACGGCCTCGGCCCGCGGGACGCCGTTCTTGGATTGGTCGGCGAAGTAGCCGGCGAGGTCATAGCCGCTGGACTCGAGATCGATCTCCAAGCCCCCGATGCCGTGGACCTGGGTGAAGACCACGGGCACATCGCCTTCGGTCTGCACCTCCGACGGAGCGAGGACAAGCATGTCCGCCGTGGCCGGCAGCTCCCACTCGATCCCGGTGACCTGCTCGGGCACGGTGAAGCCGGTCGTGAAGTATCCCTTGCCGGCCAGCACCACCAGCTGCTCGTCGTCGAACTCGTAGAAGGCGTCCACCTTCTCGCCCTGGCCGGGGGAGTAGGTCACCTGGGAGATACCGAACGGCAGGGCCTCGGCAGGGGTGACCGAGCGCAGCTCGCCCCTCATGTGCAGATACGGACGATAGTTCTCCTCCTCGCCCCGATGCTTGAGGTCGAGCGATTCGACCATGACGCCGAGCTCGGCGACCACCCCCTCCAGCCGGTACGTCTCCACTCCTCGTTCACGCAGGACACGGTGGGCCCATACGTCGTTCATCGTCAGTCCTGCGGTACGCATCACTTGCTCCTCTTGCGGTTGGTCCGGCTCTGGTTGGTGGTCCTGGTCGTGGACTTCGGTGTGACGTCGGCCCCGGTCGCCTCGCCCCGGGCGTCCTGGATCTTCGCGATCATCCGTGTTGCCCAGCGCCACATGCCGCGCATCACGACGATCTCGCCCGCGGCGAGCAGTACGACCAGGAAGAGGAGCGGCATCAGCCACATGGCGATGGTTCCATCCGCGCCGAGCGCACCCCGGGATGCGCCCGACTGCTGGTGCAGCCATGCGCCCAGCAGCGGGAGGATGACCATGGCCGTGATGAATGCCAGCAGGTAGTCGGCGAGAAGGACGACGGCCCGGAAGAACCCCGCCCACACCACGACAGAGAACCTACCGGCCTGATTCTTCGGAGCCAGGCGCCGCCATCCGGTGCGCAGCCTGTGCTCCTGCTCAGGCTTCGCCGTGGTCTTCCTCGCCGCCGCGGCCGTGCTCGTCGGGACGGTCGTCTCGGTCTTCTCCAGGGCCTGAGTCGACATGTTCGTGTCCTTACGTCTCGTAGAGGGAGGTCTTCTGGGGTGCGTGCCGAAACGGTGGGCGCTTCGCTCACCCGATCGGCTTGGGGGAGGACTGTTTCCTGCCGGCGCCGACGAGGGCGTCGCGGGTCTTGCCGGAGGCCCGATAGGCGTCCAGCGACGTCGCCGTGCCGTCCTGAGAGGTGGAGTAAGTGAGGACCACGAACTCGCTCTTGGCAGCGCTGCTCTGATCCGGTCCAACGCGGACCGGATCGAGACGGGCCACCCCCGTGTAGGAGTAGCTCAGGCCCTGCACCCGACTCACATGAACGTCCAGATCGGCAAGCGCGTACGTCGTCCCAGCGCCCTTCGTGGCTCCGGTCGCGTTCATCCACTCCGGCACGAACTCGGTCAGTACCCGGGACTCGTGGTCGAGGAAGCCGTAGCGCGCGTCGAGTAGCGCCTGCTGCTCCTTGACGGTCCGGCTCGACGCCGAGCTGTCCGTGAGGCCGAGCAGAAGGGACCGACCCGTCGTCTTGTCACGGTTCACCCGCTCGATGTCCACGCCCGGCAGCTGGGCCAGCAGCGCCGTGTGCTGTGCTGCGAGCTCGGTCTGGGCGGCGCTGAGGTTACCTTCGAGCTTCTGAACAACCGCGTTGTCCGGGATGTCCGACGCAGCCGAACCGTCGCTGAGCAGGCCGGCTCCGAGGGTGACCACCGAGAGCGCGAGCAGCGCCCCGGTGCCGCCGAGCAGGATCCTCCCGGCGTGCAGGCGCAACTTGTCCTTGATCTCCTCCTTCATGGTGCCTTCACCTTCTGCTCCAGAGCCTCGCCCGTGGCCGTCGTACCGGTCTGGATGTTCACGAACGCGTTGCGGACCAGGTCGTAGTCGGCGCGGGCCCAGGCCAGCACCGCCGGCTTCTCGCCCGCACCGGTCCGGGTCTCCATCGCCAGCCAGGTCACCGCGATGGTGCCGTCGTCGTTGACCAGGTAAGGCACCTGGCCGGCCCACTCGAAGCCGGAGTCGAAGCTCATTGGGATCCCGACGCCGGCTGGTACGTCCTTGTCGCCGGCGAGCAGATACCACGGGCCCAGGTCCCCCTGGTGTACAGAGGGGGCGAAGTAGGGGATGAGATTGCGTAGCGTCGACTGAGACGTCGCCGGGTCGAGCTTGCCGCCGTTCGCCGCCAGGTTGGGCGTCAGGTAGCGGTAGTCGTTCTGCAGCTTCGCGACCTGACCAGCCGCCGTCAGGGCCGCGGTCAGACCACGCTCGGCGTCGTCGGCCTTCGGTAGCGCCGCAGTCTTCGCCTCGGTGATCCTGATCTGCTCCTGCAGAGAGGACACCTCCGGTGCAGCCGTACCGCGCACCGCGCTCTGGCCGTCGGAGATTCCTGCGGAGAGTACGAAGCACAGCAGTGCGCCGACACCCATGCTCAGGCCGGCCGCAAGGGTGGGCTTGCGCAGCCTGCCCGCGGGCTCCATGCGCTCAGGAGTGTCCGCGCCCTCCTGCGAGGAGCCGGACGTCGCGACGAAGCGCGTCTTGCGTACCGCGGACCCGCTCGACTCGTCAGTCTGTGTCGATGCCATTACTCCTCAACTCGCCGTTCCACTCGAATATCAGTCTAACTCTATCAGTGAGGCGAGTCGAAAGGGGGCGTGAGTCATTTCGAATGGCGAGTCTCGCCGCTCGCCGGTACGCCGGAGAGGTTCGAGACCTTGCCCTGGGCGTCGACCGTGACGAAGAGCAGCGCGCGCCGGTACGCCGTGACACTGGCTTTGCTCGCCTTGTTCTGGGACGTCGCGTCGGAGGTGACCTCGACGTCGGCAAGGACGGCGTAGGTGTAGACGCCCGCCTTGGCGTCGATGACCTCTATGTCCGGATCCGCGCCGAGGGCCGAGTTCAGGCCAACCGTGTCGATGTAGTAGTAACGCCGCCCTTGGGAATCCTCGTTGAACCTCGACGGGGGCATGAACGACTTCAGGAACGTCTCGTTCTCGGTGAGGTCGAACCGCCTCTTCAGCCGCTCGCGCGCAGCCTCGTAGCTCTGCCCCGAGTCCCACGTGAAGACCATCGAGAGCAGCGACCTGATGCGCTCACCGTCGGTGCTCAGCCGACTCTGGCTGACACCCAGGGCCGCCATGACGTCCGCGTTCACCTGCTCGGCGCGACTCTTCCGGACTGCCGCCAGCTGTCCCTCGATATCGTTGATCTGGGCTTCCTGCTCAACCAGGGCCGCGTGCCGGCTGCTCCAGGTCACTCCGCCAACCGTCGCGACGACCGCGAGGACCGCTGCCGTCCCCAGGGCCGAGAGGTTGCGCCGGAAGAATCCCCGCCGCGCGGGTGCTGTCGTCTGCTCCGTCATCGCTTCCCGCCCTCCTCCTGTGTGCCCGTGCCGCTGAGTGCGGGTACTCCGGACCCGGCCGGCATCTTGACCGCCGGGTTCTCGTACCGAGCCCCAGCGGCGGTTACCACGAGGGCCAAGTGGTCGAAGGCCCCCGCCGTGCCATTGCGCACGTAACGCGCGCTCGCCCAGGCGAGCACCTCGCCGCTCGTCGTATCCCGGCACAGCCAGACGACCCTTGCCTGGTTCGTCGCGCCCGAGCCGCCCTTCACGCTCAGATCGGGCATCACCGTCTCGACCTTCCATGCGTACGTGCTCGGGGCAGCTGCTTTCTCGCCGTCGTAGCGGATGTACCAGGCGTGGCGCGGATCGATCTCGGTGGTCGCATCGAACGGCGTCAGCGACGAGGTGCTGTACGCCTCCTTGTCACTGACGAGGAAGGAGTCCTTGCGGAACAGTCGCGCCAGGTCCCGTCGGTGCTCGACGATTTCCAACGTGGCCTGGTTCGGAGCCCCGTTGTTGGGGCTGGGCTGGACACTGGCCTGGTGGTACAACGTGGCGAAGGTCTGCTCACCCGCCGCGACCTTGTTCGCGTCGGCGGCTGCCGCCTCGGCGAGCTGTGACAACTGCGCGCCGGCGTCCGCCTTCACGGGCGTGGACTGGGCATCGTCCAACTGTTCCTTGAGCTGGAAGATCCGGGCCTCGTTGTCCGCTGTGGTCGTCTTGAAGCTCTCGCCAGTCACGCCCGCGGCGATGACCAGGGCGAGGATCCCGGCACACATCACCGCGGTGACGCCGCGGCGGAGCAGGCGCGCGGTGTCCGCTGGGGCGCGGGCCTGGCCCTTCTCGCGCCGGCGCGTCATCCAGCCCGCGAAGCGCTCTTCGAGCTCGGCTCCGGTGACCTTCGTGTGCGCCTTCGATGCCGCGGGCTTCTCCTCGGACGTCGACTCGCTCTCCTGTTCCGATCCGGTGCTCTCGGACTCGTCAGGGGTTGTCGTCACGGAACGCTCCTCACTCCGCATTGTCCTCATAAACGACTCAAGCCTATATCAAAAGCCATTCATGGCCGAGTTTTGAATCCATTCAACAAGAGCGTCGAAGGTGGAACTGGCGCGCGGACCTGACTCGGACACGAAGAAGCCGGTGCCCGGATCGCCGAGCACCGGCTTCTTCCTCCCAGGTCAGATGCTGCGCATCAGGCCGTTTTGATCTTGTCGGAGGTGAGCATCGCATCCGACATGTCCACGAACTTCCAGCCCGCGGCAGCCATCCGCGCCGCGCTGTCGACGCGGACCCGGCCCATGTAGGCGCACCAGCCGGCCTCACCGACGATGACCTTGTCCCCCTGGACGCCGAGCACCACGAGCGTGTGGCCGACGGAAGTGGATCCCGGCCCGGACCCGACCGAGTAGGGGGCAGGGGTCGACTGCATCGCCTTGCCGGTCTCCCTCGCGATCGTGTAGGCAGTCTCCTTGCCATCACCGACCGGGTAGGCCTGGAACGTCGTGTACTTGTTCACGAAGTAGGTTGAGAAGCTCACGCAGTTCATCGCGTGGTTGTCGCCGCAGGAACCAGGGCCGCCGCCCGGACCGTATCGGTCGTCGAGGAACTTGTCGCCCTCCTTGTTGAAGAGGTCGACGAGGGCCTGGGCCTCCTCCTGCGTCATCCCGCCGTCCTTCAGCGAGACGGAACTGCCGTTCTTGGAGGTGCAGTTGCCCAGGATCGTGTCGATCCCGTTCGATATGTTCTCGATGATCCCGCCGATGATGTCCTCGACGCCGCCCACGATCGAGCTGTCGACCGACCAGCCGCTCATCTTGCCGAACCACATCTCGGCCTTGTCGCCGCGTGCGGCGACGCCGGCCGCGCCGTCGGCCGAGCGCTCCCAGTTCTCGTGGAAGTGCACCGCCGCCGCACGCGGCGAGCCCTGTGACTTCTTGAGCATGCCCTTGAAGACCGTGACATCGCCCGGGTTGTCACCACCGATCATGAAGGCCAACTGGGCCTTGATCGTGTACCAGTCGACGCCCTTGCTCTTCGCGTACTGGCGCAGCAACGTGTTGCGGCCGAACGTCCACTGCCCGAGACCGATGCCGTTGTCCGTGTTCTCTGCGGCGCTGGCCTTCACGGCGGTCATGGAATACGTCCCCGTCGGGAAGTTCTGCACGCTCGTCGGGTCGATCCCGGACTCCTGTGACCAGTTGCCGAGGATGCCCGCGATGTTCTCCTTCGGCATTCCCCAGCTGCTGAGTACCGAGTAGATCTCCTTGGCGTTCTTCTCCACGTTCGCCGGGACGGTGGCACCAGAACCGTCGCCGAAGCCACCTGCGTTGACGGCGCACGCCGCCCTGTTCGCGTTGATGCTGCCCTCGGTCAACGCCGTCGAGTTGAGTACACCGGTCAGGACCGTGCCCAGCAGGGCCACGGTGGCAGTCATCGCGACGGCACCCGACAGTGCTGCCGCTACAGGGGCCATCGTCGCAGTGACGGTGAAGCCCAGGACCGCGCCGGCCCCCTTGGCTATGAAGCTGCCGATCGCCATGAACGGCGCAGCGATCGCATGGCCAACCGCCTTGAGGATGTTGACAATGAGCATCCACAGCAGCTTCCCGGCGTTGACGGCCATCGCCATGGCTGCGAAGAACATGGACTTGAGCCAGTTCAGTAAGGCCATGGCCATGACCACGCCCATGGCCGGCGGAGCAGCAGACGCACCACCGCCGACGGCGACGCCCTTGGCCGCCTTCGAGCCCAGGCCCTCGTCGTCCTTCGTCGCACTGCGGTCGTAGCCCGTGCCGCCGACACCCAGCTCGCGCTGGTCGGCCGGCTTGGCGTCCGGGCTGCCGCCGGTGGCCTTGGACACGCCTTTGACCGTGTCCTGGGCACCCTCGACAGCGAGGTTCTTCGCTGCGCCAACGGCGGCTCCCGGAAGCCCGCCGGCCTGTGCGCCGGCCACGGCACCGGAGACAGCGGCTCCCGTGTAGCGCCCGACGTTACGACGGGTCGCGCTGCTGCCGTCTCCTTCGATCGCCTTCTGGGTCGCGTGTCCGGCCATGTTCCCGGCGACGCCGTTCATACCCTGCTTGATCGTCGCCCCGGCATTCGCGGCCCCGGCATTCGCGGCCCCGGCATTCGCGGCCCCGGCATTCGCGGCCCCGGAATTTGCGGCCCCGGAATTTGCGGCCCCGGCATTCGCGATTCCGGCATTCGGGGCGCCGGCTTTCGCGGTTCCGGCGTTCGGGGCGCCGGTATTCGCGGCCCCGGCTGTCTTGCCTGCGGTGTCCGGACTGTCCGGTATCTTCGACCCAGCCTCCGACATCTTCGGCGCAGTGTTCGCCGTGCCAGATGGGCCAGAAGGACCGGAAGAATCAGCTTCCCGCCCCGGGAACTGCTTGAGCACGGTGGCCTTGCCCTCAGGAGGCTTCTCGATGCCCTCCTTACGGGTGGGCGGCGCCGCCTTCATCCTGCTGTGCCGGTGCAGGGGCGCCGCCGAACCGAGGCTCTTGGTCCCGCGACCCTGCCGGGGTATCCCCTGACTCGCCGACGTGTCCGGCTGGTCCTTCGTCGTACCCTTCTTGGAGCTCCCATTCGGTTGGTCGGCGGCCATGCTGTTTTCCTTTCCGGCTCAATCCAGGTAGCAGGGTGCGACACTTCCTCGCCGCACTCAGTGGAGCGTGATGAGGAAGTCTTTGTCGTCGCGAATGGTGCTGTTGGACTGCACGTCCCGCAGACTCACGTCCAGCCGGAGTAGGTCGAGTGAGAGATCCGACTGGTACTTGGACTTGTTCATTGAGTAGTTCTGATACGCGTGTGAAAGGTTGTTCATGATGTTCATGAGCGGGCGCATCGTCACGTCAGAGGACTGGTAATCCTTGGTGAGACTGGTGCCATCCGAGAGAATCCACTGCATGTCCGAGATCTGCTGACTCGTCGGATCTGAGCCCTCGTCACGCTTCTTGGTGAAGAACTGGGCGTAGCTCTGTCCGGCTGGCGCCAGGGCATCGAGGTAGCCGTCGTAGACGTTGCCTGTACGCCAGTTGAGGTCGAAGCCGCCGGGGGCGACGCGCTTGGTCTGCAGCGCCAGCGTCGAGACACCGTCCTTCGCCTCGGCTGCGGAGACCCCCGTGATCTTGTCGGTGGCGATCGAGGCCGGAACGGTCGGCGGACGCAGGAACAACCCGTCGATCTTCGTCGTCTGCAGGTCGGACGTATAAGACCGAATCTGCGTCAGATTCGCGCGCATCTCGACGAGCTTCTGGTCCAGGGCGTTCCTGGCCTCGGTCTCCTTCTCCTTGAGTGCGACCCCGTAGTAGGCCTGCGCGGGATCGAAGGTCGGAGCGTTGAGCGCCGCGATTTTCCGAACCCCGGACGCACCGGGGTTGAAGAAGACCCGCCACTGGTCGTACTTGGAGAAGGTCTCGTCGCCGGCCAGCTTGCCGCTGCTCTGCTTCTGCTGCGCTCCGGGCGCGGTGAGTTCGGCATTCGCACGGACCGTCAGATTCAACACCTGACGGTCGAAGGGCCGGTCGGCCTTCAGGAGGACCCCGATGTAGCCGGTCGAGCCGAAGGCGTAGAGGGAGCCCTTGATCCCGCTGGTGCTGACCGGCTCGCTGTTGAGCGAGGTGTCCGATCCGAGCAGGAACGCCCTGTAGTCCGCGGCGTTGTACGAGATCTGAGCGGTCGGGCTGAAGTGCATCATCACGAGCACCTTGTTGCCGCTCTCGTTGGTGTAGACCCCGTCTACGGTGCCGTCGAGATTCGTCTTCGACGTTTTGAAGTCGCTGGTGTACAGCGCCGTCTGCGACAGCGAGTCACGTTCCGCCTGGTACGCCGAGACCCCTGAGGCGCTGATCGCGATCGCGCCCGTGACCGCGAAGATGCCGAAGAACACCCCAAAACGCTCGATCGCGTGGTGCGAGTCAAGCTTGAACTTCCTACTGAAGGCCAGCGCCTTGCCCTTGATCTCCATGTTCTGCCCTCTTTCGCGCCTGCACCGTGCTGCGAGCCCGGATATGGCGAACCGGGTCGGAAGAGGCCTTGCACCTCAACCGACCCGGTTCGCTCGATGCCTCTGTCACCGTTCGTGTGCGCAGTCTGTGACGGCCCCTTACCTGGAAGGGCCGCTCAGGAATCCGCTGACCTGGTCGACGGTCTGCACGATCACCGTGCCGCCGCCCAGATCCGTGATGGTCTGCTGGCCGCCGGAGCCGATCGTCTGGATCAGCGTCCACCCGCCGGTGCCCAAAGCTCCGCCGACGAGGATGAGGAGCGCGATCGTGCCCCAGCCCTGCTGTTGGCCGGCGGACTGCGGGTTGGCCATCAGCTTCTTGATCAAGAGCACGCCGCCCCAGACCAGGCCGACAACACCGAGCAGCATGAGCACAGAACCTCCCCAGAGCTGGACCTGGGACTTGGCGTTCTGCAGGAAGCTGGTCAGGTCCCAGGCGGCGCTCGGCAGGGGTGCCTGTGTGAGGACGGCTGCCTCGTAGGTCTTCGGCATACTTCTTTCCTCTCACCTTTCGATTCATTCAGTGGCGTGACATCGAGTCGCAAGACAACAAGCGCAGACTGCCTATGATGGCAGGTGGCGATAGGAGCTGAAGTGGTCGATGGCGTCCATCGACTCCCCTTGCCGACTCGTATACGTGTGCATCCGGAGTAGTAACCTACACCATTCGAATGGTGGGGCGTAGGGGTGCGCGAGAGTCTATCGATAGACCACTGAAAGAGGCTCGGAAATGAGGCGAATCGACGTCGCGGCGCGTGGTCGTGGAGGTGGCGCGTGGCCGCGGAGGCGCGGCGGAGGCCTGTGGAATCCGCAGTGCGGGATGTGTAAGGTGCTGCCCCAGCACTGCCCCGACGCCGGCCTGCTCGATTCCGAGGTGGGCCGCCCACACCTACCCCCGTCGATCGCGATCTTCACCAGGAAGTGTCAAACCGCCCATGAACCCACTGCCCGGTGACCTTTTCGCCCGCCGGCTTCGTCAAGAGCGCGAACGCCTCGGCATCAGCCAGGCAGAGCTGGCACGCCGTATGGCCGCACTGCTTGGCGCGAACGTTGACTCCACCGCCATCACGCGCATCGAGCAGCAGACCCGTGCGGTCAGGCTCGACGAGGCGGTCACCGCTGCCGAGGCTCTCGGGGTTCCGCTGATCACGCTGGTCAGCGACAACTACGCCCGGGAAAACGAGGCTGAGATCCAGAAGCAGCTCGCCGAACTCGCCATCGCCGAGCAGGAGCGGGAGAGGCTGCGGCAGAAGATCCACCGGATCACCCAGACCATCCAGCAACTCTCCGCCGAGCGGGAGGCCTTCCGCTCGCACGCGCTGAGCGTCAACCCTGAAACCGCCGGCGACCACGAGCTCGACCCGGAGACCCAGGCCTCTCTCGATGTCCGGATGCGTGATGTCCGAAACAAGCCGGCCGGAGAGGGTGCAGGCCTAGGCACATGACGCTGTTGCGGGCGGCCGGGTTGAACTTCCGGTTGCAGACGTTAACCGTCTCGGTTTCTGCCACCGGTTGGCCTGCATGATCTCCTCGGTGCTCGCGTCGTTCCGCCTTGTCTGGGTGACATGACCAGCCCGCAGACTGTGGAAGTCGTATGCCGACGGATCCCTCCCATGTGCCGGTGCGGCATCGCGTGCAGCGCGTCGCCGCTCACGCCGGTCGTGTGGATCCGTGCGTCCCTTCGAAATGGGGGGGCGTCGCCCGCAGCAAGAGTGGACGACCAAGGTCCACGCTGCTGATCAGCCCCGTGTGGCCGGCGGCGCCAAAGACGTGCGCGTCGAGTTGACACCCGTACGAATGCCGCAGGATCGTCCGCCGACGCGCATTGGCATTTTCTGTAGTAGAGGCCGCCGCCAGTGCGCCCCACCGGTGAACCGTGCACGGCGCGCAGGTCGATGGTGCAGGCTCGGACGGCGTGACAGCGGCGTCGAGAAGGGCATTGTCCTGGTTGGCCTTCGGCTGGCCACGGGCCCACGGATCCGTCGATCAGATGTAGCTCCAGGCCGTGCAGCCGCACGGCCGCAGTGTCCCAAATCGCCGACACTGTCGGGCGGTTCAGATAGGATCGTAGGTATGGGAATTGACTGGGAAAACATCCTCGACACAAGCGGGAACGGCCTCGACGAGGCATACGACAAGGCCGTCTCCTCGGCCATCTATAGCGAGACCCTGGAGGGCGACCATCGGCCACTCCCGGTCGGCGAAGAGTACGACGACACAGATGGCCTGCGCTGACCTGAGGGCGCACGCAGAAACTGCCCGATGAGCCGGGGTTTTTTGTTGGGCTTGGTCCGCGTCGACGGGCATTGGAGATGAGAGGCTTCTGCCCCGGAGTGAACCGGTGGTCAAGCGTGACATCGGCAACCTCGCCTCGCCGTGTCCGGATGAGCGCGGCACGGGTAGCGAGAAGTTGCGCTCGGACGGCCCGGCGTCCGTCGCCGGCTTCTTCGGCGGGGCGCTGACCTGGCCGGGGAAGTCGCGGGCCAGGCCGGCATAGCCGGAATCGACTTCGGCTTTTCACGTTCGGGTGCAGACGCAACTGCTCCTCGCGGCCCTCGGTGCGTACTGCAATGACATCGTGCATCCGACCTGGGCGGATCGCCCCGAGCCACAGCTCCCGACCCTGCTCGTCGCTGATCATCGTGACTTTCTCGGTGTTCTGCTTCATCTTGCCCGACACGAACGCCTTACGGCCCGGCCGCCCCGCCTTCGGGCGGCGTACCTGTACTTCGGTACCGTCGATCCGCAGCGTGATCCCTTCGGCCTGGGCATAGGCGAACAGGTCCGGAAGGGCCCTGAGCCCTGATCCCGGGCCGATCCGGCACCGCGAAGCCGCGAGCGGCCAGCAGCGGGCCTACCTCGCCGACCGCCCGGTCGATCGTGGAGGGCGAGACTCCGAACAGCGCCGCGAGCACCCTGTGCGACAGCGCCCAGCGCAACACCACCAAGGTCACCAGCACCCGGTCCACGAAGACCAGTTGGTGATCCGGCCCAGCCCCGGCCGCCCGCAATCGGCCATGGCCACGCCGTTTGGTCAGCTCAGACTCTCGGGCTGCGGTCCACGACCCGGCCAACTCGGTGATCAGTGCACCCAGGTGTTCCTTCGAGATCCCGTACAGGGCAGACTCAGAACAGGCCGCGCGGGCCCAACTTGACTTCACACCCCAGATGATCCCGCGCGGCTTTTTGCCTCGGACACCAGGGCGGCTGCCGGAGCCTGACCACCGACGCCCCGACCATTCAGGCCCGGGCCGGTGCGCCCATTCCTGGTCGAGGATGCTGAAGACTTCGGAGTCACGCCAGCCGTCCCGGATCAGCGCGGTATGCCGGTGTCGACCCTCGTGGGTCATGCCGAGCTTGCCCAGCACCCGGGCCGATGCGACGTTGCGAGGATCGCAGGTCGCATAGATCCGGTGCAGTGCCCTCAGCCCAAACCCTCTGCCGGGAAGTTCCCCGCCGATGGCTGTGCCCACGCCTCGACCCCACACCCGAGGATGTACGAGATAGGAGATCTCGCCCTGACGGTGGGCCAGGCTACGAACCTTCAGCTCGCCGATACCGACGAGTTCACCGTCGAGGCAGGCCGCATACACGAATCTTGCCTGCGGAGACTGCAACCGGGCATCCACCGCGCCTTGGACGAAGTCCCGCGTCTGTTCCTCAGTGTTCGGCCCCACGCCTGGTAGCGGCAAGCCTCCGGCAGGCCGGCGAAGGCATGTACAGCGTGGAAGTCACTGACAACGAGCTCGCGCACAGTCACCGAGGTATTGATCACGAGCCGATCCTGTCAGGCCAGAATCGCCGAATACCAGCACTCAAGTCGCGGGCTCCTACGCGATCAAGATCGCGTCATTATCGTGCGGCTACTCGTAAGCCTGCGCGCGCTGACCGACGGGGCGACGTCGACCGGAGGAGCCTGGATCGGCAGCTGGGCGGCACGCACCCGAGCCCTGGTTCGTACCCCTGAGTCCTTTGGCTACGAGGACTGGTGCGACTCGCGGGGTCTGGCCAGCACGCCAACGTGGTCAACTCGGCGCCGACATCACCAGTTCGACTTCAGTAGGACCCGCCCAGTCGGCGGGGTGCTCGTGCGTTACGCCGCCTTGACCATGTCGGCCCGGGTGGCTTTCTCCCACTCAACCAGGAGTCGTTGGTACTCCGCCGCGCGCCGGAGTGTGTTGGGCTCCTCCATGAGTCGTCGGATCGCCGTGTTGATCCGCGCAGCAGCAGGGCGCAGTCGACCGTGAGGCCTGGCGGGTGAGGGCATGGATGAATCGTACGGGCCCGCACCGACAATGGCCGCTGAGCTCCGCCCTCGATGGCGTAACTCGGCCGACTCCTCGGCGGCGTGGTCCCGGCGAGGGCGCGGACGGGCAGACGAGGCCCGCCGCTACGCCCCCGCGGAGGGCTCAATGCGGGATGCTGTCGATCAACTCGCGCCCGCCCTGACGAAGAAGGGCGGCGAACTCGTCCTCACAGAGACGGCGCGGAGCGTGGGGTGCGAGTTCCAGGCCAAGCAGTTCGAGCGGGCCGGCTACACGGTGACCTTCCCGTGGCCTCCCCAGGGCACTCGGGAGCGGGCCGTCATGATCGTGTCCCGCCTCACCACGAGCCCGCTCCGGCTAGCCGTTGGACCACCTTCCGCACCGGGTGGCCACCGTGACCGTGGAGACCGCCACGGGGCCCCTGGAGGCCCTCGGGGTGTACGTGCCGTCCCGCGAGCAGACGGAGGCGAAGGCCACCAGGAAGCACATGTTCCTGGAGGGCCTGGCCGCCGCGCTCCCCAGCGGGGAGGCGGCCACCGCCTGGTCCTCGGGGACTTCAACATTCTGGAGCCGGAGCACGTCCCGAAGTACCGCACGTTCCAGGTGTGAGAGTACGCGTTCCCTACCGGGCCCGCCGCGGCCGGCTACCGGGACGTCTTCCGTCTCCTGGCCCCTGACGCCCTGGAGTATTCCTGGGTGGGGCGCGCCGGCGACGGCTACCGCTGCGACCACGCCTGCGTCTCCCGGCCCCTCGCACGCCACGTAGAGGACTGCCCGGTACGTGTATGAGCCGCGCACCAGCGAGGACCGGCTCACAGACCAGTCCACACTGACGGTCTCCCTGGCAATCCACACCACGGCGCCGCTGAGAGTGACCGACCTGGCCGCCGCGGACGTCACGGCGTCGGCGCTGTTCCAACCCGAGAAAGATTGGCATGAAGGTTGAGACCTGGGAGCACGTGACGCGGCTGCGGAAGTGGCTCGACACGAACGCGGCCCCGACGTTGGCGGAGGACGCCTGGCTCCTGCGCATGCTCAAGATTTCCGAGGAGCTGGGGGAGGTCGCGGAGGCCCTTCACGGGACGCTTGGCGTCAACCCGCGCGAGGGTGCGTCCCACGACTGGGGAGACCTCGCGTAGGAACTCGCGGACGTCATCGTGACGGCCATGGTCGCCCTGGACACCGTGAGCGGGGACGGCGCGGCGGTGGTGGAGCACCAGCTCCAGGGCCGCGCGCCGGATGAGATCACGGCGGCCGGGGACATCCGGCTCCTCCAGGTCCTCGCGATCAACGGGGACATGGGGGAAGGCGCCATCGCCGAATACGGGGCGCTGGGCACGGGGTCCGCACGGTGAGGCCGTCGAGGTGACGCACACGTGGGAGGACGTGGAAGCGCGCCTCGGCCGGCTCGTCCGCAAGGCCGCCGCCGCGCTGGACGACCTCACCGGCGATGCCCGGGACAGGGCGGATGAGCGGCTGCGTTTCCTCGTGACGAGGGTCGCGACGTAGGCCGGACATGGACCTCAGCTGACCCGCTCCACCCTCTGTACGGAAGGGCCCGCACGGCTTGCCGTGCGGGCCCTTCCGTGTCATCACTTGCTTTGCGGACGCACACGCCTTGGGGGCGTCCCGCCTCCCGAGTGGGAGACGGGTGGGAGATGATCATGGCAAACGGATGCAGTCAAACACTAGAAAGTGCTAGATGGCGCACGAATGTGCACTGCATCAGCCGGCCGACGCGGCGGCGTGGGGGCTGAGCACGCCCATCGCGATCAGTACGAACAGCGCGATGCCGAGCAGGATCCGGTAGACCACGAAGGGCATGAAGCTCTTGCTGGAGATGAACTTCATGAACCAGGCGATCACGACGTAGCCCACCACGAAGGCGATGACCGTCGCGAAGATCGTCGGGCCCCAGGAGACGGGCCCCTCGCCCAGCTTCTTCAGCTCCATGCCGCCCGAGGCCAGTACGGCCGGAATGGCGAGGAGGAAGGAGTAGCGGGCCGCCGCCTCGCGGGTGAAGCCCATCAGCAGACCGCCGGAGATCGTCGCACCGGACCGGGAAACGCCCGGGACCAGGGCCATCGCCTGGCACAGGCCGAAGATCAGACCGTCCTTGACGCCCAGCTCCTTGAGCGTCTTGCGCTCGCGCATCGCCCGGTGCCGGCCGCCCTCCTCGTCGCGGGCCGCGAGCCGGTCGGCGATGCCGAGCACGATGCCCATCACGATGAGGGTGGTGGCGGTCAGCCGCAGATCACGGAACGGGCCCTCGATCAGGTCCTTGAGCGTGATGCCCAGGACACCGATCGGGATCGAGCCGACGATGACCAGCCAGCCCATCTTGGCGTCCTGCTCCGAGCGCAGCGCCTTGTTGAACAGCGAGCGGAACCAGGTGGAGATGATCCGCGCGATGTCCTTGCGGAAGTAGATCAGCACGGCGGCCTCGGTGCCGATCTGTGTGATCGCGGTGAAGGCCGCGCCAGGGTCCTGCCAGCCGGCGAATGCCGCGGTCAGCCGGAGGTGGGCGCTGGAGGAGATCGGGAGGAACTCCGTAAGCCCCTGGACGAGACCGAGGACTAGGGATTCGAACCAGCTCATGTCGGGGTGCGCTCGTCCTTGTGATCGTCGGGCAGTTCGGGTCCGATGCTAGGGCCCGTGGGGAGCGGCGCCGACCGCAGGGGGGTGCTGGGGCGCGGGATCGCAGGTTTCGCACGCCGGTACGGGCGCCAGCCGGTGCCGCTTTCGCCATCCGACGATTGCGGCCGCCACCGTCGAGACGGCGATGAAGCCGAAGGAGGCGAGGAAGGCGGGAGAGTCCGGCGAGGAGGCGCTCGCGCCCGCGACCACGTACGCGGCGGTGTTCGGGACGACGCCGATCGCCGTCGCGAGGAGGAAGGGGACCCAGCCGCAGCGCGACACGGCGGCACAGTAGTTGGCGACCGCGAACGGCAGGCCCGGGAAGATCCGCACCGCCAGCATCGAGCGGAAACCGTGCCGGGCGAGCTGGTCGTCGGCCGCCTGCAGCCAGCGCCCGCGCAGCAGCGGCCGCACCGCGTCCCGGCCCATCATTCGGCCCAGCCCGAAGGAGATCCCGGCGCCGATGACCGAGCCGCAGACCGCCGCGACCAGCCCGAACGGGATGCCGAAGACGGCACCCGCCGCCAGGTTGAGCAGCGGGCGCGGCGCCAGGGCCGCCGTGGCCACCCCGTACGCGGCCGCGAACAGCAGGACCGCCGAACCCACCGGCAGACCCGGGGGCCAGCCCTCCGACAGGATGCGCTGGGGCTCGTACAGCACGACGCACACGCCGGCCGCCACGAGCAGCACGACGAGCAGCGACAGCCGGGTCCACGGCGCGAGGAGGAGGGACATCCGGGGAGACTAGCCGACCAATGCGGCGTCGCGCCGTAATCCGGGCCTCATGCGGCCGAACGACCAGCGACCCCCGAAGGTCTGGCGCAGCGCCCTCACGGACACCCTCCTCGACCGCCTCACCACGACGTACGGCGCGGCCGCCGACCCGGCGCAGGCCCGGTCCACGGCCGCGTACATGAAGGACGTCGCACCCTTCCTCGGCATCCGTACCCCGCTGCGCCGCGAGCTGTCGAAAGCCGTGACCGCGCAGACCCCGAAGCCCGCGGAGGCCGACGTGGCCGCGCTCGTGCTGCGGTGCCGGTAGCTCCCGGAGCGCGAGTACCACTACTTCGCGGTCGACCGTCTGCGCCGCCACGTCCGGGTGTGCTCTTCCGGATTCCTGCCGGTGGCCCGGCAGTTGATCGTCACCGTCCCGTGGTGGGACATCGTCGACCACCTCGCGGCCCACGCGGTCGGCCCGCTCGTGGCCGCCGACCCGGCGCTCACGGCCGTGACGGCCGAGTGGATCGGGGACGAGGACCTCTGGCTCGCCCGCACGGCCCTCCTCCACCAGTTGGGCTACACGTCCCGGACGGACGCCGAGCGCCTCTTCGCCTCCTGCCGCCGCCAGTGCGGCCACCCGGACTTCTTCATCCGCAAGGCCATCGGCTGGGCGCTGCGCGAGTACGCGAAGACGGACCCGGAGGCGGTCCGTGCCTTCGTCGCGGCGCAGCGGGACCGGCTTTCCCCGCTGTCTGTGCGCGAGGCGCTCAAGAACCTCTGAGGGCTGTCCCGTAGCCGCACGGAAATTCAGTCGACGGGCCGCGAGCGGTCCGGCAGGATCAGGGCCATGTCCCGGTACGCCTTCCTCGCAGCGCCGTCCGCAGTCGCGGACGCGCCGAAGGCTGCCGATTTCCTCTCCGAGGCATTCGCGGCGTTCGAGGCATTCGCCTCCGCCGCATTCGACGGCGCACGAAGCTGACCCTTCCCGGATAGTCCGGCGGACCCCGCAGGGGGAGGGTCGGCTCGGCTTCAGGGGTCCCGTCGCAGCTTCCGATCATCGAATCAACGGGAAACGACATCATGGCCAAGACGGCCTTCGTGCGCACCAAGCCGCACCTCAACATCGGCACCATGGGTCACGTCGACCACGGCAAGACCACCCTCACCGCCGCCATCACCAAGGTCCTCGCCGAGCGCGGCGGCGCCTCCTTCGTGCCGTTCGACCGGATCGACCGGGCCCCCGAGGAGGCCCGGCGCGGCATCACCATCAACCTCACGCACGTCGAGTACGAGACCGACACCCGGCACTACGCCCACGTGGACATGCCCGGGCACGCCGACTACGTCAAGAACATGGTCACCGGCGCCGCGCAGCTCGACGGGGCGATCCTCGTCGTCTCCGCGCTCGACGGGGTCATGCCACAGACCGCCGAGCACGTGCTCCTCGCCCGGCAAGTCGGCGTCGACCACATCGTCGTCGCGCTCAACAAGGCCGACGCCGGGGACCCCGAGCTCACCGACCTGGTCGAGCTCGAGGTCCGCGAGCTGCTCACCGCCAACGGATACGGCGGGGACAGCGCGCCGGTCGTACGGGTCTCCGGGCTCGGCGCGCTGGAGGGCGACCCGCGCTGGACCGGGGCGATCGAGGCGCTGCTCGACGCCGTGGACACGTACGTGCCGATGCCGGTGCGGTACACGGACGCGCCGTTCCTCCTGCCGGTGGAGAACGTGCTGACGATCACCGGCCGCGGGACGGTCGTGACCGGAGCCGTCGAGCGCGGGAGCGTGCGCACGGGCGACCGGGTGAGCGTCCTCGGCGGCGACGGCGAGCCCGTCGAGACCGTGGTGACCGGCCTGGAGACCTTCGGCAAGCCGATGGAGTCCGCCGAGGCCGGGGACAACGTCGCGCTGCTGCTGCGCGGGGTGCCGCGGGACGGCGTCCGCCGCGGGCAGGTGGTCGCAGCGCCCGGGAGCGTCGAGCCGAGGCGCCGCTTCACCGCACAGGTGTACGTGCTGTCTGCGCGGGAGGGCGGGCGCACCACACCGGTGGCGTCCGGGTACCGGCCGCAGTTCTACATCCGCACCGCCGACGTGGTGGGGGACGTGGACCTGGTCGGGGCCGGCGTGGCCCGGCCGGGCGAGACGGTCGCGATGACCGTCGAGCTCGGGCGGGACGTGCCGCTGGAGTCGGGGCTCGGCTTCGCGATCCGTGAGGGCGGGCGGACCGTCGGCGCGGGGACGGTCACGGCCGTGCTCGACTGAATCGCCGCCGGTAGCCCCGGCGGACTTGACACCCCGCCGTGGTGGCGGCGGTCCGGTTGCGCCAGACTGCCGTCACCACGGACGTGCGAAGAAGGGGTGGGCCGGGATGGGCGGCGATACGGCACTGGTGCTGGGCGGCGGGGGGCTCACCGGCATCGGCTGGGAGTCGGGGATCCTGTACGGGCTCGCGCGGGCGGGCGTCGACCTGGCCGCCGCCGACCTCGTCGTCGGCACCTCGGCGGGCTCGGTGGTGGGCGCCCAGCTCACCTCCGGGCTGCTCACCCCGCGAGAGCTGTACGAGCGTCAGCTCGGCGACCCCGCCGGCGAGGTCGTCGCCCGGCTCGGCGCGGGGCTCGTCGCCCGGTACGCCGTCGCGATGCTGCGCTCGCGGGATCCGGAGAGCTACCGCAGGCGGGTCGGCGCCCTCGCGCTCGCCGCCGACACCGGCGTGGAGGCGGAGCGGCGCAAGGTGCTCGAGGCCCGGCTCGTCTCGCACGCGTGGCCCGAGCGCAGGCTCGTCGTCACTGCCGTCGACGCGCTCACGGGCGAGCTCGCCGCCTTCGACCGGGCGAGCGGCGCAGGGCTGGTCGACGCGGTCTCGGCGAGTTGCGCGGTGCCCGGGGTATGGCCGCCGGTCACCGTGGGCGGGCGCCGGTTCATCGACGGCGGGATCCGGTCCGCGACCAACGCCGACCTCGCCTCCGGCTGTGCGCGGGTGGTGATCCTCGCGCCGCTGGCGCTCGGATCCGGGCTCGTCCCCTCACCGGCCGCCCAGGCGGCGCGGCTGCGGGAGGCGGGGGCGCGGGTGCTGCTGATCACCCCGTCCGCGCAGGCCCGCAAGGCCTTCGGGCGCAACGTCCTGGACCCGGCGCGGCGGGACCCGGCGGCGCGTGCGGGACTCGCGCAGGCGGCGGAGCACGCGGCCGAGGCGGCCGCGGTCTGGGCGGCCTGACCTCCGACGGCCCGCCTGCCGGACAATGGTGCGGTGAGCGACGAACAGATCCCGGTCGTCCGGGACGTGGGCCAGGGCACCGCCAAGCTGATGCCGGACGTGGACCGGGAGCGAGCGTGGCTGCTGACCGTCGACGGCGCACCGCAGTCGTACGTGGACCTCGACGATCCCGAGTACCTGGAGTTCGAGTACGTACGGCGGCTCGCGCACGTCCTGGACAGCGTGGCGCAGCCCGGGACCGCGCTGGACCTGCTGCACCTCGGCGGCGGCGCGCTGACGCTGCCCCGGTACGCGGCGGCGACCCGGCCGGGCTCCCGGCAGGCCGTGGTGGAGTTCGACGCCGCTCTGGTGGAGCTGGTCGCGGAGCACCTGCCGCTGCCGGCCGGGGCGGGGGTCACGGTGCACGCCGCCGATGCGCGGGCCTGGCTGGCGGGCGCGGCCGCCGACAGCGCGGACGTACTGGTCGCCGACGTGTTCGGCGGCTCGCGGGTGCCGGCGCAGCTGACCTCCGTGGAGTACGCGCGGGAGGCGGCCCGGGTGCTGCGGCCGGGCGGGGTCTACGCGGCGAACCTGGCCGACGGGGCGCCGTTCGGCTTCCTGCGGGCCCAGCTCGCCAATTTCGGGGCGGTGTTCGGTGAGCTCGCGCTCGTCGCGGAGCCGGGTGTGCTGCGCGGGCGGCGGTTCGGGAACGCGGTGCTGCTCGCCTCGGACGCGGAGCTGCCGGTGGCCGCGCTGGCACGGCGGTGCGCGGCGGACGCGTTCCCCGCGCGGGTCGAGGACGGGGCCGCCCTGGCCCGGTTCATGAAGGGGGCGGTGCCGGTGGGGGACGCGGATGCCGTCGCCTCGCCGGAGCCGCCGGAGGGTGCGTTCAGCCTGGGCTGACCCCGGCGGACACACCCGGGCCGGGAGCGTCCGGGCCGGGAGCGGCGGCCGGAATCGACGCGGCCTTCGGGGGAGCGGGCTTGCGGGTCAGCCGGCGCACGTCCGGGACGAAGAGGACCGCCGCGGTGCCCAGCACGACCAGCGTGGCGCAGCCCCACAGCGCAGAGGTGCGGCCGAAGGCCGACTCGACCGGCCCGGCCACGGCGGTGGCCAGCGGGAGCATCGACACCGAGCCGAACCAGTCGTACGCGGAGACCCGGGAGAACTTCTCCTCCGGGATCTCCTGGTGCATGGCCGTCATCCAGTTCACGCCGAACACCTCGATGGCCGTACCGCTGACGAACATCACCGTGCACAGGCCCCACACCGGCAGCGGGACCGCCAGACCCGCCGACGGCAGCGCCAGCGGGAACACGCACAGGGTGCCGACCAGCAGCAGACGACGCGGTTTCCACACCATCATCAGGACGGCCCCGGCGATGGTGCCGATGCCGAAGAAGGCCAGCGCCAGGCCCCAGGGGGCGGGCCCGCCCAGCTGGTCGCGGGCGACGAGCGGACCGTAGACCGCCTCGGCCGCGCCCACGACGGCGACGACCACGGAGAACTGGAGCACGATGCTCCACAGCCAGGGCCGGGTGCGGAACTCCACCCAGCCCTCGCGCAGGTCCGCCAGCAGGCCGCCCCCGGGGACCCGGTCGGCGGTGTGGCTGACGTCCAGGAGGGCGCGGAGGGCGCCGGCCACCGCGAACGCGGCGGCGTCCACGGCCAGGACCCAGCCGGGGCCGATCGCGGCGATCATGGCCCCGCCGAGGGCCGCTCCGCCGATGCCGGCGCCGTTCATGGCCATCCGGAAGAGGGCGAAGGCGCGGTTGGCGTGCTCGCCGGAGACGCTGGAGAGCAGCATGCCCTCGGCGGCCGGGTTGAAGAAGGCCGTACCGGTGCCGCAGAGCGCGGTGAGCAGCATCATCTGCCACAGCTGCGGGTGCCCGGTGAGGACGAGTACGGCGAAGGCCGCCTGCGAGACGCAGTTGAGGGCGTTGGCCGCGACCATCACCCGGTGTCGCGGCAGCCGGTCGGCGAGGGCGCCGCCGATCAGCAGGAACAGGACGAGCGGGAGCGTGCGGGCCGCCGCCACCAGGCCGACGTCGCCGCCGGACCCGCCCGCCTCCAGGACGGCGAAGGCCGACGCGATGAGGGCTCCGTGGCTGCCGAGGTTCGTCACGACCGCGGCGCCCGTCAGCAGCGTGTAGTTGCGGCCGGCCCAGGCGGGCCGGCGGCGTGGGGTGGTACGGGACGGGGCGGTGGGGGGAGAACTCACCCCCGGACTATTCACGCCCCGGGCCGAGAATCCAAACGGATTACGGACCGGGGCGCGGGGTCGGACGGATGGTGCGAACAGGGGACCTGTGACCTGTGAACTGTGGGTCAGCCGTTGCTGGCGGTGCCGTTCAGGCGCACCGAGCTGAGGATCTTGTCCATCGTCTCCTGGGGGACCTCGCCCTGGACGCCCGTGGCGCTGTAGAGGACCCAGCTGGAGAAGTCACCGTTGGCGGTCTTGAAGCTGAACGCGATCGACTTGCCGTCCGCGGAGCACTTGTTCTCCTTGGGCACGCCGATCGCGGTCGCGGTCGCCATGTGACCCTTGAGGCCGGAGGAGGTGGTGTACTCCTTCGGCTCCGAGACCTTCACGGTGCCCTTGGGCGCCTTCTGCGCGTATGCGGCGAACGCCCAGTTGCCGGCCTCGTTCTTCACGGCCTCGGCGGTGTCCTTGGCGCCCTGGCCACCCTTGGTGCCGGTGCCGGCGAGCTCGATCGTCTCCTCACGGCCGTCCTTGTTGGAGTCGACCTTGCACCAGTCCTCCTTGAGGAAGGCCGGGGCGGAGAAGCTGACGATCGGCTTGCCGTCGTTCTTGACCGCGTCCGAGAAGCTGGCGATGACGCCCGCGCCCGCCACGTTCCACTCCGGCGGGACGTCGAAGGCGGTGCCGTACTTGGGGTTGACGACGACCTTCCAGCCCGGGATCACCGGCTTGACGTCGCCGCCGGCGCGCGGGTTGGCGCCGGGCGAGGCCGGGGCCTCGGAGGTGGCCGGGGCCGAGGAGGTGGTGGCGGGCTTGTTGTCGGCCTCGTCCTTCTTCTTGTCGTCCCGGGTCAGCACGAACGCGCCGGTGGCGGCCGCCACCACGACGACCGCGGCCGCCGCGACGATGGCCACGGTCTTGGTCGCGTACGGGCTCCCGCCGCCGCCCTGCGGCTGCGCGGCCTGCTGGGGCTGGCCCCACGGCTGGGTCGGAGGGGGCGTCTGGTGGCCCGCCTGCGGGTATCCGTAGCCGGGCTGCTGCTGGTACGGGTTCGGCTGCTGTCCCGGCTGTCCCGGCTGCTGCTGGTAGGGGTTCTGATGCGCGTCCTGAGGGTTCTGCTCTCCCCCGGGCGGCTGCTGCTGTCCTGGCCACATGGCCGGTAACGATAGTGGGAGTGGGTGCGAGGAGCCACGGCCGCCCCCCGGGAGAGGTCTGGCCAAGCGCATCTACTCGCGGGTAACATCGCGTTCCATGAGCGCAGATCAGATGAACGTGGGCGAACTGCTCGCCGCGACGGTGCCGATGGCCCGGACCCTGAACCTCCAGTTCCTGGAGACCACCCCCGAGCGCGCGGTCGTCCGGCTGCCGGACCAGCCCGACTACCACAACCACGTGGGCGGCCCGCACGCCGGCGCCATGTTCACGCTCGCCGAATCCGCGAGCGGCGCGATCGTCCTGGCCGCCTTCGGCGACCAGCTCTCGCGGGCCGTGCCCCTCGCCGTCAAGGCCGAGATCGGCTACAAGAAGCTCGCCAAGGGCGTCGTGACGGCCACCGCCACCCTCGGCCGCCCGGCAGCCGACGTCATCGCCGAACTCGACGCGGGCGGCCGCCCGGAGTTCCCCGTCACCATCGCCATCCAGCGCGAGGACGAGGCCGTGACGGGCGAGATGACCGTCGTCTGGACGCTGCGCCCGAACGCGTAGCGCGCAACCGCCGGTCAGGAATGCCGGCGGTTGCGTCCGTCGGAGGCCGGCCCGCAGACCAGGGGCTTGCCGGTGGACGTGACCGCGGCGGCTCCGGCGGGGGAGCAGAAGGAACCGGCGTGCCTGCCGGGGCCGGCGGTGGGCTCGTCGCCCGAACCGCCCGTGGCGGAACCGCCGGTCGAGGACCTCGAGGACCCGCCCGAGGACGAGGGAGAACCGTCGTCCCGGGCGGGTTCCGTGTTCGGTGCCGCCGGCACCGGGCGGACACGGGGCCGAGCGCAGTGACTCCGTACGCGCAGCGTGGCTGAAACGGATCGATTCGTTCCAGGAGAGGGGGGAGTTGGCTTCGGCTGCGACGGGCCGCACCGCGACGCCGACGCCCCGGAGCCGCCGCCGCAGGGCTGAACCTCGGCGCAGCGGTGGCGCGTCCGAGCGGGTCCGGGCGGGCCGGCGGCGCACAGTGGGCGCGGGAGCGGTCCGGCGCGGGCCGCTCCCGCCGACCGAAGCCGCAGGGAGCGCCATGAGCGAGGCCGTGTCCAGACGTTCCGCGATGCGGCTGCTCGGGGCGGTGGGCGCCGCCCTGGGTACGGGCGGCTGCGTGGCCGCGGTGCCGCCCGGCGCGGTCTCCCGCACCGCCCCGGCGACCGCCACCGAGGCGGCGGCCGAGGCCCGGCCCGGCAGCTCCGCGCGGATCGACGCCCTGCTGGAGCGGCTCACCCTCGAGGAGAAGACCGCCCTGCTGCACGGCGGCCGGGACCCCGCCCCGCTCGGCCAGGCCGGGTACCTGCCCGGCGTACCGCGCCTCGGCATCCCGGCGCTGCGGCTCGCCGACGGGCCCGCCGGGGTTCGGGTCGCCAAGCCGGCCACCGCACTGCCCGCGCCGGTCCTGCTGGCCTCCGCCTTCGACCCGGCGCTGGCCCGCGAGTACGGCAGGGTCATCGGCCGCGAGGGCCGGGCACTCGGCCAGGACGTGCTGCTGTCCCCGATGGCCAACCTGATCCGTACCCCCTACGCCGGACGGAACTTCGAAACCTTCGCCGAGGACCCGCGGCTGACGGCGGACCTCGTCGCGGAAGTGGTCCGCGGCATCCAGGACGAGGGGCTCATCGCCACCGTCAAGCACTTCGCCCTGGGCAACCAGGAGCAGGGCCGCGACACCGTCGACGTGGTCGCCGGCGAACAGACCCTGCACGAGACGGAGCTGCGCGGCTTCGAGGCCGCCGTCGCCGCCGGGGCGGGCTCGGTGATGGGCGCGTACAACAAGGTCAACGGCACGTACGCCTGCGAGAGCAAGCCGCTGCTCGACGAACTGCTGCGCGGGCGCTGGGGGTTCGGCGGCTGGGTGATGTCCGACTGGGGGGCGAACCACAGCACCGTCGCCGCCATCGGCGCCGGTCTGGACATGGAGATGCCCGGCGGCACGCACTTCGGCGGCCCGCTGCAGGAGGCGGTGCGCGGCGGCTCCGTCCACGCGGACGCCGTGGACCTCGCGGTACACCGGATCCTGGCCACCATGGACCGCTTCGGGCTGCTGGCGGCGCACCGGCCGGCCCGGCCCGCCCGCGACGCCGCCGCCGGGGCCCGGGTCGCCCGCCGGGTCGCCACCGCGGGTGCGGTACTGCTGCACAACGAGCACGCCACCCTGCCGCTGACCGGAGCCGCGGCCCGCTCGATCGCCGTGATCGGACCCACCGGGCGGGTGCCCTTCGTCAGCGGCGGGGGCAGCGCGCACGTGGTCCCCGAGAAGGCGCCCGCCCCGCTCGACGCGATCAGGCGGCGCGCCGGGAACGGCAGCACGGTGCGCTACGCCCTGGGCGAGGACCTGTACGGCCGCCCGCTCCCGGCGAAACTGCTCACCCCGGCGGCCGACCTGCACGACCGGGGGGTGGACGCCGGGCGGAGCTGGAGCCACGAGGGCGAGTTCACGCTCGCCGCGGACGACGAGTGGACGCTGCTCGTCCACTACACCGGGAAGCGGCCGAGCGTACGCCTCGACGGCGAGGAGCTGTTCCCCGTACGGCAGGGCGTGGCCGAGTACTTCGCCGGCGGACTCCTCGGTGCGGCGCCCGACGGGCTCGCCGTCCGCCGCCGCACCCTCGCCCTCACGGCGGGCACCCACCGGCTCGCCGTCTTCGCCGAGGGCGGGGACAAGGGCCAGCGGTTCCGGCTGCTGCACACCACGAAGGCGATCCGGGACGCCGACCTCGCCGAGGCCGTGAAGACCGCCACGGAGGCGCGCAGCGTCGTGCTGTTCGCCTACGAGGACGCCACCGAGGGCAGCGACCGGACCTCGCTGGGCCTGCCGGGCGGGCAGGTGCGGCTGATCGAGGCGGTCGCCGCCGCGAACCCCCGCACCACGGTCGTGCTCAACACCTCCTCCAGTACGACCATGCCGTGGCTCTCCCGTACCGGAGCGGTCCTCCAGATGTACTACCCGGGCCAGGAGGGTGCGGGAGCCACCGCCGACATCCTCTTCGGGGACGTGGACCCGGGCGGCCGGCTCACCCAGACCTTCCCGGCCGACGAGCACGCGACCCCGGTTGCCGGGGACCCGGCGCGCTACCCGGGGGTGGGCGGCAGGCAGGAGTACAGCGAGGGGATCCACGTCGGGCACCGCTGGTACGACGCCCAGCGGGTGGCGCCGCTGTTCCCGTTCGGGCACGGGCTCTCGTACACGACGTGGGAGTACGAGAAGCTGGGCGTCCGGCCGGAGCGCGGCGGGCTGCGCGTGGAGTTCACGGTCCGCAACACCGGGCGCCGCAAGGGCACCGAGGTGGCCCAGGTGTACGTCGGCCCCTCGGCGGAGCTGAAGCTCGACCAGCCGGTGCGCGCGCTGGCCGGCTACCGGCGGCTCACCCTGGCGCCGGGCGAGGCGCAGCGGGTGGTCCTCGACATCGATGCCCGAGCGCTGTCCTCCTGGGATCCCGAACGGCACGCCTGGGTGCTGGGTTCAGGCCGTCGTGAAGTGTTCGCGGGCCGTTCCTCCCGCGAACTCCACCTGAGGGGAAAGGCTGTGGTCACGAGCAGATAGGCTGCCCGTTCGGCGTGTCACAGGGGCTGCGCCGGGACGAATCGGGAGGACGTACCGGTGCACATCCAGGAATGGCTGGAGACGATTCCGGCGGTCAGCATCTATCTCCTGGTGGGTCTGGTCATCGGGCTGGAGAGCCTCGGCGTCCCGCTGCCGGGGGAGATCATTCTGGTCAGCTCGGCGCTGCTGGCCTCGCAGCACGGACAGATCGACCCCGTGGTCCTGGGGATCTGCGCGTCCGCCGGCGCGATCGTGGGCGACTCGATCGGCTACGCGATCGGACGCAGGGGCGGCAAGCCGCTGCTGGAGCGGCTGGGCCGGCGCTTCCCCAAGCACTTCGGGCCGGAGCACGTGGCCCAGGCGGAGCGCTCCTTCGAGAAGTGGGGCATGTGGGCCGTCTTCTTCGGGCGGTTCGTGGCACTGCTGCGGATCTTCGCCGGTCCGCTGGCGGGCGTGCTGCACATGCCGTACTGGCGGTTCCTGATCGCGAACATCCTCGGCGGCATCGTCTGGGCGGGCGGCACCACCGCCGTCATCTACTCGATCGGCATCGTCGCCGAACCGTGGCTGAAGGGCTTCTCCTGGGTCGCGCTGGTGGTGGCCCTGCTGATCGGCCTCACGGTGACGCTGGTGCTCCGCAGCCGCATGAAGAAGGCGGCTGCCGCGGTGGAGACGGCCGCGGCCGAGTAGCGGCCCGCCGCGCGGCCGGCTCCCCTCCGGCCGCGGGCCGTACGGCTACTGCGGGGGCTGGACGGCGGCCCGGTGCTGCTCGGCCAGGTCCGCGTACATCAGGGCGTTGACCTTGATGCCCTCGCGCTCCTCGTCGGTCAGCTCGCGCCGCACCTTGGCCGGCACACCCGCGACCAGCGAACCGGGCGGGACCACCATGCCCTGCGGGACCAGCGCCTGCGCGGCCACGAGCGACCCGGCACCGATCACCGCGCCGTTGAGGACGGTGGCGCCCATGCCGATGAGGCAGTCGTCCTCGACGGTGCAGCCGTGCACCACGGCGTTGTGGCCGATGGAGACGCGCTCGCCGATCGAGACCGGGAACCCGGGGTCGACGTGCACCGTGCAGTTGTCCTGCACGTTGCTGTCCGCACCGAGCGAGATCGGGCCGCAGTCGGCGCGCAGCACCGCCGAGTACCAGATGCTCGCGCCCGGGGCCATCGTGACGTCGCCGACCACGACGGAGGTCGGCGCGGTGAAGGCCGTGTGGTCGATCCGCGGGTTCTTGCCGCCGACGCCCGCGACGAGTGCCTGGCCCTGGTCCGCCTGATACGTCATGTTCTCTTCCTCAGTCCTGTGCCGGCCGTGTCGGCCGTGTCCGCCGGGTCCTGCCGTGCCGCCCTACCGGCACGGTAGGGCACGCGCCCCGCGCGACCGGCGATGGGGTGAAGATCACGGCGCGCTCGGGGCGCCCGGCGCGTTACGGTGGCCCGGTGCCGAAGAACCAGAACACGTTCTCATCCCTGACGGCCCTGAGCCGCAGGCTCGCCAACCGCGCGGTCCACGCCGGCTGGCGCTGGATGCAGCAGGCCGGTGCGGTCACCGCGCAGACCCCCGGCCGGCTGCGCTTCGGCGCGATCGGGCACGGCACCCGCCTCGCCTTCCCGCAGGGCACGGTCTTCGGCGAGCCGTGGATCCGCCTCGGCGAGCACTGCATCATCGCCGAGCAGGTCACGCTGACCGCCGGGATGATGCCCGGCCTCGACCTCGGAACCGAGCCCGTGCTGGTCCTCGGCAACGGCGTGGTGCTCGGCCGGGACACCCACGTGATCGCCGACACCCGGATCACCATCGGGGACGACACCTTCTGCGGACCCGGGGTGTACATCACCTCCACCAACCACAGCTACGACGATCCGCACGAGCCGGTGGGCAAGCAGTGGCCGCGCAGCGCACCGGTGGAGATAGGACCGGGCTGCTGGCTCGGCACGGGCGCGGTGATCCTGCCGGGGGCGCGGCTGGGCCGCAACGTGGTGGTGGCCGCGGGGGCCGTCGTACGGGGCGAGGTGCCGGACCACGCCGTGGTGGCCGGGGCGCCCGCGCGGATCGTGCGGCGGTGGCAGCCCGAGACGGGCTGGCAGCCGCCGCTGCGGACCCCGGCGCCGGTGCCGATCCCGGACGGGGTGACGCCGGAGCAGCTGCGCGCGGTGGCGCAGCTGGTGGAGGCCGAGCAGCGCTCCGCCGGCGCGGCCCCGGAACCCGCCTGATCCGGAGCGGAGACCCGGCCCGGCTCTTTCGGACCACGCCAGCGCCACCGCTGCCCCCGACCCGCGGCGCTCGCCCGGCCGCCGCAGAACGATCAGGACCCCGGACGAGGCGGACGAGGGGCATCGCGCCCGCTGACGCTGGTCGTCGGCGCCGAGGAGTTCCGGGTGCCGGCCGGAGCCGCGGCCACCTTCGAGGCGAACCTCGCGCACGGCTGACGCAACGACGGCTCCGTGCCGATGGAGATGACCCTCGCCGTCTCGGTCCCGCCGATGAACGGGCGCGAGGCGCCGGTACAGCACTGACGGGACCGCTGACAGGCCCGCGGCCCGCTGACGGGCCCGCCGGGCGGGCCGCCGCGGACGCCCGCTACCGCAGCGCCGGGATCTCGATGGCGGGGCAGCGGTCCATCACCATGTCCAGGCCGGCCTCGCGGGTGCGGGCGAAGGCGGCATCGTCGATCACGCCGAGCTGGAACCAGACGGCGTCCGCCCCCGCGGCCACGGCCTCGTCGGCTACCGCCCCGGCGAGGGCGCTGTTCACGAAGACGTCCACGACGTCCACCTTGAAGGGGATCTCCGCGAGCGAGGCGTAGCCCTGCTCCCCGTGCACCGTCTCCGCCTTCGGGTGCACGGGGACCACCCGCTTGCCGAACCGCTGGAGCGTGCGGGCCACTCCGTAGGCCGCCCGGTCCTCGTTGTTGGACAGGCCCACCACGGCCCAGGTGTCGCCGAGCTCGGTGAGGATCTTGCGGATGGTTGCCGGGTCGCCGTACACGGGTGCCGCCTCCTGATGCCTTCCGGGTGCGGTTCCGGTGCTCCGGCCCGCACCCGGGATCAACGGAAAGGACACATGTCCGATTCCCCGTAGGGTGGAGCGGTGAAGTCAGACCAGTACGTGACGGTGGCCCGCGAGGGCGTGCACGAGTCCGAGATCAACCGCTCGCGCTTCCTGTGCTCGCTCGCGCCCGCCGCGACCGAGCAGGAGGCGCAGCAGTTCATCGCGCGCATCCGCAAGGAGCACCCCACCGCCACGCACAACTGCTTCGCGTACGTCATCGGTGCCGACGCCTCCGTCCAGAAGGCCAGCGACGACGGCGAGCCCGGCGGCACCGCCGGCGTGCCCATGCTGCAGATGCTGATGCGCCGCGACATCCGGTACGCGGTGGCCGTGGTCACCCGCTACTACGGCGGCGTCAAGCTCGGTGCCGGCGGCCTGATCCGGGCCTACGGCGGCGTCGTCGGCGAGGCCCTCGACGAGCTCGGCACCCTCACCCGCCGCCGCTACCGGCTGGCCACCGTCACCGTGGACCACCAGCGGGCCGGAAAGACCCAGAACGACCTGCGCTCCACCGGCCGCACCGTGGTGGACCTGCGCTACGGGGCCGCGGTCGAGATCGAGGTGGCCCTGCCGGAGGCGGACCTGCCCGCCTTCGAGGCCTGGCTCGCCGACAGCACGGCGGGCAGCGCCACCCTCACCCTCGGCGGAGAGACGTACGCGTCCTGAGGACGAGCCATGGGGGCCCCGGTGACGCGTTAGCGTAGAGGGGTTCAGCGAGCGGGAGACGACCAGGGGGACGGAAGAACATGTGCAGCGAGACGTCCGGCGGGGCCGGCGAGTGAGGCTCCTGCACACCTCCGACTGGCATCTCGGCCGGTCCTTCCACCGTGTGAACCTGCTGGGGGCCCAGGCCGCCTTCATCGACCACCTGATCGAGACCGTCCGCGAGCACGAGGTCGACGCCGTCCTCGTCGCCGGCGACGTCTACGACCGGGCCGTGCCCCCGCTGCCCGCCGTCGAGCTGTACGACCGGGCCCTGCACCGGCTCGCCGACCTCGGCGTACCCACCGTGATGATCTCCGGGAACCACGACTCCGCCCGCCGGCTCGGCGTCGGCGCCGGGCTGATCGGCCGGGCCGGGATCCACCTGCGGACCGACCCCGAGGGCTGCGCCGACCCCGTGGTGCTGGCCGACGTACACGGTGATGTGGCGCTGTACGGACTGCCGTACCTGGATCCCGCCCTGGTGAGGGACCGGTTCGGGGCGGAGAAGGTGAGCCACGAGGCCGTACTGGGCGCGGCCATGGACCTGATCCGGGCCGATCTCGCCGCCCGGGCCCCCGGCACCCGCTCGGTCGTCCTCGCCCACGCCTTCGTCACCGGCGGGCAGGCCAGCGACAGCGAGCGCGACATCGCCGTCGGCGGGGTCGAGGCCGTGCCCGCCTCCGTCTTCGACGGGGTGGACTACGCCGCCCTCGGCCACCTCCACGGCTGCCAGACGATCAACGAACGGGTCCGCTACTCCGGTTCCCCGCTCGCCTACTCCTTCTCCGAGGCCGACCACCGCAAGAGCATGTGGCTGGTCGACCTCGGCGCGGCCGGGGAGATCACCGCCGAGCGCATCGACACCCCCGTGCCACGGCCGCTCGCCCGGCTCCGGGGGCGGCTCGAGGACCTGCTCGAGGGGCCGTCGTACGCCCCGTACGAGGACTCCTGGATCGAGGCCACGCTCACCGACCCCGTCCGGCCCGAGGACCCCATGGCCCGGCTCGCCGCCCGCTTCCCGCACACCCTCAGCCTCGCCTTCGACCCCGAAGGCCGCGAGGAGGACGGCGGGGCCTCGTACGCCCAGCGCCTCAAGGGGCGCAGCGACCAGGAGATCGCCGAGGACTTCGTCGCCCACGTGCGCGGCGGCGGCGTCGCCGACGAGGCCGAACGGGCCGTGCTGCAGAGCGCCTTCGAGGACGTACGGGCAGGCGACAGCCGGCAGGAGAACCACCGATGAGGCTGCACCGGCTCAGGATCACCGCCTTCGGGCCCTTCGCCGAACCCCAGGAGATCGACTTCGACGCGCTCTCCGGCGCCGGGATCTTCCTGCTCCACGGCCCCACCGGCGCGGGCAAGACCTCCGTCCTCGACGCCGTCTGCTACGCCCTGTACGGCTCGGTACCCGGTCCCCGCCAGGCCCCCGGCACCAGCCTGCGCAGCGACCACGCGGACGCCGGGACGCCGACCGAGGTCACCCTCGAACTCACCGCGGGCGGGCGGCGCCTGGAGATCACCCGGCGCCCCGAGCAGGACCGGCCGAAGAAGCGCGGCACCGGCACCACCAAGGACAAGGCGCAGAGCCGGCTGCGCGAGTACGACGGGGAACGATGGCTCGCGCTCAGCCGTTCCCATCAGGAGATCGGCGAGGAGATCGAGCAGTTGCTCGGCATGAGCCGCGAGCAGTTCTGCCAGGTCGTGCTGTTGCCGCAGGGCGAATTCGCCAAGTTCCTGCGGGCCGACGAGGCGGCGCGGGGCCGGCTGCTGGGCCGGCTCTTCGACACCCGCCGCTTCGCCGCCGTCGAGACCCTGCTCGCCGAGCGCCGCCGGGCCGCCGAGGCCAAGGTGCGCACCGGCGACGAGAAGGTGCTCGGCATCGCCCAGCGGCTCGCCCAGGCCGCCGGGGACAGCGCCGACCTGCGGGCCTGGCCGCTGCCCGGGCACCAGCCGGGCGATCCCGGGCTGGCCGGGGCGGTCCGGGCCTGGGCGGCCGTCGCACGCTGCGCGGCCCGGGAGCGGCTGACGGTCACCGAGTACGCGCTGGCCGCCGTCGAGGGCCGGCACGCCGCCGCCCGGCGGGCCGCCGAGGAGGCGCGGGAGCTCGACCGCCTCCAGCGCCGGCACGCCGAGACGGCCCGCCGCGCCGCCCTGCTCGCCGAGGCGGAGCCCGAACGGGACCGGGTCCGCGCCCTGCTCGACCGGGCCCGCCGGGGCGCCCTGGTGGCCCCCGCCCTGGAACTGCGCGGAGCCGCGTCCGCAGCCCGGCTCTCCGCAGCCCACGCCGAGGCGGCCGCCCGCGCGGAACTCCCGCCGGCCCTCGCCGAAGCGGGCACCGAGCAGCTGTCCGCCGTGGAGCAGCGGCTGCGCGAGGACCTCGGCGCGCTCGGCGCCGCCCAGCGGTCCGAGCAGCGCAGCGCCGAGATCGGCCGCGAGCGGGCCACGCTGGAGCGGGAGGCCCGCGACGCCGAGGAGCAGCTGCGGGAGTCCGCCGACTGGCTCGCCCGCTGGGAGGCCACCCGGACCGCGCTGGCGGAGCGGGTGGACGCCGCCCAGCAGGCCGCGACGCTGGCCGAGCAGCTCGCGGGGCGCCTGGAACCGGCCCGGATGCACCTGAACGCCTCCCGGCGCCGCGATGCGCTGGAGGCCGATGCGCAGCGGGCCGAGGGCGAGCTGCTCTCCGTACGCGAGGAGTCGACCGCCGCCCGGGAGCGCTGGCTCGAGCTCAAGGAGGCCCGGCTGCGCGGGATCGCCGCCGAGCTCGCCGAGGCGCTGGTGGCGGGGGAGGCCTGCACGGTGTGCGGATCGGCGGAGCATCCCGCTCCGGCGCGCCCGGCCCCCGGGCACGTGGACCGGGCCGCCGAGGACGCCGCCCACGCCCGCTACGAGCAGGCCGAGGAGCGCAGGGCCGCAGTCGAGCGGAAACTGGCCGCGGTCCAGGAGGCACGGGCCGAGGCCGCGGCGGCCGCCGGGGAGTCCGGCACCGAGGAACTCCTCGCGCTGACCTCCGACCTGAGCTCCCGGCACGCCGCCGCCCACGCCGCGGCCGCCGGACTGCACGCGGCCCGGGAGCGGCTGGCCCGCGCCGAGCGCGAGCACGCCGTACGCAGCTCCGACCGGCTCGACGCCGAGCGCCGGGCCGCCGCCCGGGCCTCCCGGCGCGAGACCCTGGACCAGGAGCAGGCCTCGCTGGAGGCCGAGCTGGCCCACGTACGGGGCGATGCGCCCACGGTCGCGGCCCGCGCCCGGATCCTGGAGGACCGGGTCCGGATGGTCACCGGGGCCGCCGCCGCGCTGCGGCGGGCCGAGGTCACCGCCGCCCGGCTGAAGGAGGCCGACGACCAGCTCGCCGACGCCGCGTTCAAGGCCGGCTTCGACACCACCGAGGCCGCCGCCGACGCCGTGCTCCCGGACTACGAACGCACCGCGCTCCAGCACCGGCTGGACGCCTGGCAGGCCGAGGAGGCCATGCTGGCCGACCGGCGCGGCGAACGCGACACCGCCGCCGCGGCGGCCCTGCCCCCGGCCGACCCGGACACCGCCGAAGCCGGTGCCGAGCGGGCCGCGGCCCGGCTGCGCACGGCCGGCTCGGCCTTCGACGCCGCCCGGGTGCGCTGCGCGGAGCTGGACCGGCTGTCCCGGCAGGCGGAGCAGGAGCTGCGGGCGCTGGGCCCGCTGCGCGAGGCGTACGACCGGGTGGCCCGGCTGGCCGGGCTCACCGCCGGCACCTCCGCCGACAACGAGCGCAAGATGCGGCTGGAGGCGTACGTCCTGGCCGCCCGCCTGGAGCAGGTCGCGGCTGCCGCGACGGTACGGCTGCTGCGGATGTCCGGCGGCCGCTACACGCTCGTCCACTCCGACGCCAAGGCGAGCGGGCGCGGGCGTTCCGGTCTCGGGCTGCACGTGGTGGACGCCTGGACCGGCAGCGAGCGGGACACCGCCACGCTGTCGGGCGGCGAGACCTTCTTCGCGTCGCTCGCCCTCGCCCTCGGTCTGGCCGACGTGGTCACCGACGAGGCGGGCGGTATGCGCCTCGACACCCTTTTCATCGACGAGGGCTTCGGCAGCCTCGACGACCAGGCGCTGGACGAGGTGCTCGACGTACTGGACTCGCTGCGCGAACGGGACCGCAGCGTCGGCATCGTGAGCCACGTCGCCGACCTGCGGACCCGGGTGCAGGCGCAGCTGGAGATCGTCAAACAGCGCGGCGGCTCGGTGGTGCGCCACCGCAGCCCGGCCCTCACGGACTGAGCGGGCGGCGGGACAGCGGCGAGGAGTACACGATGCTGGTGGTGACGGCGCCGAGGCCGGCGATCCGGCCCGCGACCTCCTCGAGATGCCTCATCGAGCGGGCGGTGACCTTGAGCACGAAGCAGTCGTCGCCCGTGACGTGATGGGCCTCCAGGATCTCCGGGGTGGTCTCCAACAGGTCATGGAACGGCTTGTAGTTGCCGTGCGGATAGCGCAGCCGCACCAGCGCCAGGATGGACTTGCCCAGCTTCTCCGCGTCCACCACGGCGGTGTACCCGGTGATCACGCCCGCCTCCTCCAGGCGGCGCACCCGCTCGGTGACCGCGCTCGCGGACATGGAGACGGCGCGTGCGAGCTCGGCGAAACTGGCCCGGCCGTCCTCTTGGAGGGCCGTCAGGATGCGCCAGTCGGTGGCGTCAGGGGAATAGTCGGTCATATGGCAGATGTAGCAGGGCAATCCCCGGCTGAACAAGAGGAAGGCCGGGGAAAGGCACTTCCCGAGTTGATCAGCGGCTCGTAGATTCTGAGCCATGACGAAGACACAGAACACCCCCGCCCCGGCCGCCCCCACCGCCAACCCCGTGCTCCGGGTGCCCCCGGCCACCCCGGCCGCGGCCGCCGCCTACTTCGCCGCGAGCCTCGCCTTCCACGCGGACGTGTCGGATGTCGCCGCCGCCTTCAAGGCCCACCGAGAGCAGGGCGCAGAGCTCGGCTTCCAGCTGATCGACTCCCGCTCCACCCCGGCCTGGGACCAGGCCCACGTGCCCGGGGCGATCCACCTGCCCACCGCCCTGATCCCCGAGCAGGCCGAGCAGCTCCTCGACAAGAGCCTTCCCGTGGTCACGTACTGCTGGGGCCCCGGCTGCAACGGAGGCGCCCCCTCCGCCCTCGCCCTGGCCCAGCTCGGCTTCCAGGTCAAGGAGATGCTCGGCGGCATCGAGTACTGGATCCGCGAAGGCTTCGAGGTCGAGACCTGGCAGGGCAGCCAACAGCGCGGCGAGGCGGACCCGCTGACCGCGCCGACCGACTCGGACGACTGCGGCTGCTGAGGCTCCGATCCCGCGCCGGAACGCCGTACGGGCCGCTCGCTCCCCGGGGGAGACGGGCGGCCCGTACGCGTCACTGCCCGGGATCAGAGCTTCGACAGCTCGTCCACCAGGTCGTCCAGGCCCAGCGAGCCCTGCGACAGCGCCGCCATGTGCCACGCCTTCAGGTCGAAGGAGTCGCCGTGCGCGGCGCGGGCGTTGTCCCGCCCGAGCAGCCAGGCCCGCTCGCCCAGCTTGTAGCCGATCGCCTGTCCCGGCATCGACAGGTAGCGGGTCAGCTCGCTCTCGATGAAGTCCGCCGGACGGCCGCTGTGCAGACCGAAGAACTCCTGCGCCAGGTCCACCGTCCACCTCTCACCCGGGTGGAACGGCGAATCCGCCGGGATCTCCAGGCCCAGGTGCATGCCGATGTCGACGATGACCCGCGCGGCGCGCATCATCTGGCAGTCCAGGTAGCCCAGGCGCTGCTCGGCGTCCTTGAGGTAGCCCAGCTCGTCCATCAGGCGCTCCGCGTACAGCGCCCAGCCCTCGACGTTGGCGCTGACGAGGCCGACGCTGGCCTGGTAGCGGGAGAGCTGGTCCGCGACGTGCGTCCACTGCGCGAGCTGGAGGTGGTGGCCCGGAACGCCCTCGTGGTACCAGGTGGAGACCAGGTCGTACACCGGGAAGCGGGTCTGGCCCATCGTCGGCAGCCAGGTGCGCCCCGGGCGGGAGAAGTCCTCCGAGGGGTTGGTGTAGTACGGGGCCGCCGCGCCGCCGGGCGGGGCGATCATGGACTCCACGCGCTTCACGCGCTCGGCGAGCTCGAAGTGGGTGCCGTCGAGGTTCTCGATGGCCTCGTCCATGATGCCCTGCAGCCAGGCCTGGACCTCCTCGACGCCCTCGATGTGGGTCCCGTGCTCGTCGAGGTGCCCCAGCGCCTCCCAAGGACCCGCGCCCGGCAGGATCTTGGCCGCCTCGGCCTTCATCTCGGCGAGCAGCCGGTGGTACTCCGACCAGCCGTAGGCGTACGCCTCGTCCAGGTCCAGGTCCGTGCCGTTGAAGTACCGCGACCAGCGGGCGTACCGCTCGCGGCCCACCGGGTCCGGCGCGTCGGCGACGGCGGGCGCGTACACGTCGCGCATCCAGTCGCGGAGCTCGGTGAGGGCCGCGGTCGCACCGGCGGCCGCCTCCTCCAGCCCGGAGCGCAGCGACTCCGGGCCGCGGGACGCGAATTCGCCGAAGAAGCTCTCGCCGCCGCCGTCCTCGCCCACCCAGGTGGTGAGCTGGCCGATGAAGGTGCCGGTGGCGCGCGGGCCCCCGTACAGGCCGCGGTCCAGGCCGAGTCCGAGGCTCTCGCGGTAGCCCGCGAGGGCGGCGGGGACCGCCCGCAGCCGCTCCGCGATCGCCGCCCAGTCCTCGTCCGTGTCGGCCGGGGTCAGGGTGAAGACATCGCGGACCGAGTGCGCGGGCGAGTGGATGTTGCTGACGGCCCGCAGGTCCTCGTCCGCCTCGTACACGGCGAGTTCGGCGGTGAGGCGCTCGCGCAGCAGGCGGGCGCAGCGGCGCTCGGCGTCGCTGTCCGCGCCGGGCAGCCGCTCGGCGGCGTCGAGGCGGGCGAGGGTGGAGCGGGACAGGTCGGCGGCGGCCGCACGGCCGGCCGGGGAGAAGTCCGGGAGCCGGCTGGAGCTCGCGGCGACACCGAGATAGGTGCCCGTGATCGGATCGATGGCGATGAGGTCGTCGACATACGCGTCGGCGACCTGGCGGGGCAGCCGGGAGGCGCTGTCGCTACGAAGGGTCTCTGACATGCGGCCATCTTCGTACGGCGGACGGCCCCGCGTCATCACCGTTCGCTGTCAGCCTGCTGACGTGCGCGGGAGCGGCGGACCGGGGTTCCGTTCCCGCGCGCCGTCAACCGGCTCCGGCCGGGGGCGACTTCACGCCACCCGGCCGGATCCTGCTGCACCGGGTTCAACGCCGGTGGTTCTGCTGCCCGTACGGGTGCTGCGCGCGGGGCGGCTCGTACGGGACCCGGGAGACGATCGGCGTGGCTCCGAGCCGGGCCGTGATCACCAGGGTGCCCTCCTCGATCTGGTAGTCGAGGGGCAGGCCGAGGCCGCGCATGGCCGCGACCATGCCGGTGTTGGCGGCCCGGGTGACGGCGTACACGCTGTCGCAGCCGGTCTCGACGGCCATCGCGATCAGGCGGCGCAGCAGCTCGGAGCCGATGCCGCGGCGCTGCCAGTCGTCCTCGATCAGGAGCGCGACCTCGGTCTCGTCCCCGTCCCACAGCAGGTGGCCGAGGGCGACGAGCCGTCCGGAGGCGGTGGTGGCGGCGAGGGTGCGGCCGAACCGGGGACTCAGCAGGTGGCCGAGGTAGCGGTCGGCGTCGGTGACGGGCCCGTGGTAGCGCAGGCCGAGGGTGCGCTCGGAGCAGCGGTCGTGCATCGCGCGGGCGGCGGCGAGGTCGGAGCCGTCGGCGCGGCGCACGGTGATCTCGTTGCCCTCGGGCAGGGTCAGCACGTCCTGGCTGCGCGGGACGCGCGGGCCGAGCCGGGCGTCGAGCTCGACGAGGGCCCGGGCCCGGGCGAACTCGGTCGGGGTGAAGGGCAGGTAGGGGCGCTCCACGGTGATGGCACCGCCCGAGGGGTCGCGCAGGCGCATCACCGTCGCCTCCAGGACGCCCTCGACCGGGGCTTCGGCCCCCGCGTTGGGGCGGCCGGAGAGGGTGGTGGCCGGGATCGAGTGGATGGTGCAGCGGCCGAGCAGCTGGCGCAGTGCGAGGGGCAGCTCGGCGGCGTCCAGGGCGGTGCGGGTGGCCAGGCCCAGGACACGGGTCGGAGTGTCGACCAGGTCGTGCGCGTCGGCGCGCTCGATCCAGGTGCTGTGGCCGCCGGCCCCGGCGATGGCGCGGGCGAGGTCGGCGGAGGGCAGCTGCTGCGGGGAGCGCAGCAGGAACTCGTCGACGGTGCCGCCCTCGGGGAGCGGGTGGGTCTGCAGGGTCAGGATGTCGACGCCGCTGTGGGCGAGCGCGATGCACACCGCGGCCAGGCTGCCGGGCTCGTCCCGTACGGTCGTCCGCATCCGCCACAGGGAGGTGGTGGCGGCGGTCGCGGTCTCCGAGGTGGACTCCGACGTGGACCCGGACGTGGACCCGGACGCGGAACCGGCCCGGACCGCGCCGGGAGCCGTATCGGAGGGCGCTGTGCTCCGCGGCGGCGGCGCATGGCTGTGGCGGCGTGCCCACCAGGTGTGGAACGCCGCCGTGACCAGGAGAGCGACGGCCGAGGCGACCAGCAGGACCGGGCCCTTCGGGCCGTGCGCGACGAGATTGGCGATGCCGTCGGCGACCGCGACGGCGCAGAACAGCGCGGCCAGTTCGACGATGTCGCGGCGCCAGTGGTGGCGGTGTGCGGGGACGTGGATGCGTTCAGTCATGCATGCCACTGTGGCGCAGGGGTGTTGCGTGATCACGAACGATCTGTGACCGACTGGTTAAGTGTCCGTCTGGCCGATTTCGCCCTGTTTTCCGGCCGGTTTCCGGTATCCGGAATCCGCAGTACCGGCGCCGGTGCTGCGGACATGCGGTCCCGGGGTCCGGTGGTCCTACTGGCCTACTACTGGCCTACGCGCCCGGGCTGGAGCGTCGTGGTGAAGAGTACGCCGCCTCCCTGACGCCGCAACCGGACGGTGAGCTCCCCGCACTCGCCGTCGATCTCGACCTCCCCGTAGTACGGGGGGTTCTCGGACGGCGACATGTTGGCGAGCGGGGCCGACTGGACGTACGCGGTCTCGGGCCCGAAGGTGGCGTCGAGCTTTCCGGCGGGGAACCCGCCCGCGCCGACGGGACCGGAGACGAACTCCCAGAACGGCGCGAAGTCGGTGAAGGCGGCCCGCTCGGGGGCGTAGTGGTTCGCGGCCGTGTAGTGGACGTCGGCGGTGAGCCAGAGGGTGCCCGTGATGCGCTGGTGCTTGATGTGGCGCAGGAGTTCGGCGATCTGCAGCTCGCGGCCGAGCGGGGCGCCCGGGTCGCCCTGGGCGACGGCCTCGAAGTTCGCGGTCCCGTCGGCCACGACGATACCCAGCGGCATGTCGGAGGCGATGACCTTCCAGGTGGCACGGGAGCGCGACAGCTCGCGCTTGAGCCAGGCCAGCTGCTCCTGCCCGAGGATGCCGATGGGGTCCACGGTCTGGCGGCCGGGGGAGTTGGCGTCGCGGTAGGTGCGCATGTCGAGGACGAAGACGTCGAGCAGCGGCCCGTACCGCATCACCCGGTACATCCGGCCCTCGGCGCGGCCGCCCCGGAGGTCGGTGACGGGGAAGTACTCGCCGAAGGCCTGGCGGGCGCGGCCGGCGAGGGTGTCGATGTCCCGCACGGTGTACCGGGGGTCCTCGATCACCTGGCCGGGGTACCAGTTGTTGCGCACCTCGTGGTCGTCCCACTGGGCGAGGACCGGCACCTGGGCGTTGAAGTCGCGCAGGTTGCGATCGAGCAGGTTGTAGCGGAAGTTCCCGCGGAACTCGGCGAGGGTCTCGGCGACCTTCGCCTTCTCCTCGGTGGTGATGTTGCGCCAGATGCTGCCGTCGTGCAGGGGGACGGAGGCCTGGATCGGCCCGTCGGCGTAGATCGTGTCCCCGCTGAAGAGGAAGAAGTCGGGGTCGCGCCGGCGCATCTCGTCGAAGACGCGGTAGCCGCCGAGGTCCGGATTGATGCCCCAGCCCTGGCCCGCGAGGTCCCCGGACCACACGAAGCGCACGTCGTGGCGGCGGGAGACGGGGGTGGTCCGGAAGGTGCCGCGGACCGGCTCGCCGGTGCGGCGCGGGTCGTCCGGGTCGGCCAGCACCACCCGGTAGTGGACCTGCTGTCCGGGCGGCAGGTCGCGCAGGGTGGTGGTGCCGGTGAAGTCGGTGGCGGGGCCGAGGAACGGGCCGCCGTGGCGTCGCACGCCGTAGCGGAACGACTCGCTCGGGGAGGTCTCGACGTACATCCGCGCCGGCCGGTCGGAGCGCGTCCAGACGGTGGCCGAGTGGGCGGTGATCTCACCGGACTGGGTGCCCCAGGGCGCGCCCGGTCGGCCGGAGCGGGTGAACGCCGCGGCGGTGGCGGCCGCGGCGGTGGCGGGCGCGGCGGTGGCGGGCGCGGCGAACGCGCTGGACAGGGCGAGGCCCACCGGAACGGCGAGTGAACCGCCGAGCAGGGACCGTCGGGTGTGCGGCATCGGTGCCATCGGAGCGTCTCCAGGGGCCGGCGGGGACGGGTCGGACCAGTGTGCCGCCGCACACGGGCCCGCCCGCGTCGCGCAGTCGAACCGTGGATGAACAGCCGTCAGCCGCTCAGCCCACCTGGCTGGTTGTGGCGTGCACCGTGTCCAGAACCACACGGGAGACGAGCGCCGGGTCGTCGTTCATCGGGACGTGGCCGCATCCCCGGAGCCGGACCAGCCGGGCGTTGGGGACCGCGCGCTTGGCGCGCACGCCCTGGCGCGGCAGGAGCAGCCGGTCGCGGGAGCCCCAGGCGATGGTGACGGGCAGGCCGGGCACGTCCGAGGTGAACCGTACGGAGCGGCCCGCGGCCAGCGTCTCGTCGAAGCCGGTGGCCTCGCGCAGGGCGAGGGTCTCGGCGACCACGGCCGCCGGTGAACGGCGGGCCGGGTGGGCGTAGATGGTGCCGGTCAGCGCGGCCCGGCCGGCGGCACTGCGCGAGAGCCGTTCCAGCGTGGAGTGGGGCAGTGTGAGCGCCCCGACGCGCATCGCGCGGAGGGTGGCGAAGGCGTACTTGCGCTCGGCCTCGGTCCAGAAGCCGGCGGGGGAGAGCGCGGTGACCGAGCGGACCAGGTTGCTTCGGCCCATCTCGAGGGCGAGGAGGCCGCCGAGGGAGTTGCCGACCACGTGCGGGCGCTCGACACCGAGGGCCGAGCAGAGCGCGCCGAGCGCGGGGACGAAGGTCGCCAGGTCGTACGGAACGCCCGCGGGCAGGGGCTCCGAGAGGCCGAAGCCGGGCAGGTCGACGGCGATCACGTCGTGCTCGGCGGCCAGGATGTCGGTCACCGGGTGCCAGGCCTGGAGGTGGTGGCCGATGCCGTGCAGCAGGAGAAGCGGTGCGCCGGCGCCTTTGCGCTCGTAGGCGACGGTGGTGGTGCGGGGGCCCAGCGGCGATTCGATCGGGAAGGAGACCGTGGCGGTCATGCTGCTCCTCGTCGGGTGGACGCGTGCGAGACAGGCTGTCAGTAATGACTAAGGCCATGATTACCGCCCGGTAGCCCGGTGCGACAAGCCTCCCGCGCGTGTCGGGGTGAGCGAGAACATCGTATGAACGGCTTGATACGTATGCCCGATCTGCCCAGTAAAGGGGTGAGGATTGGTCTTGACCAAGGGGGTGCGCCGTCCTATCGTCGCAGGGATAGTGCAGGAACCTTTAATAAACAAAGGCGCGGAACTGCCGCTGGAACACGGCGATTGCAGCGATGGCAGGAGGAGTCAGGGTGGGGACCACGCAGCTCGAAACGGTGCCGGAGCCGAAGTACTGGCACCTCAAGACCGTCCTCAGCGAGGCGCTCGACCGCGACTTCGCCGTAGGCGAGGTCCTGCCGAACGAGCGTGAGCTCGCCGCCCGCTTCGGAGTTGCCCGTGCGACCCTGCGGCAGGCCCTGGAACAGCTCGAACTCGAAGGGCGCCTGCAGCGCCGCCGCGGGGTCGGCACCACCGTCGCCCCGCCGCGGGTCGGCGTGGCCGTCGGCAGCACGGGCCACGGCTGGCCCGGCGAGAGCGTCGACGGCTGGGAGATCGTGGACGCGGCCGACGCGGCCCTGCCGTCCGCTGCCGTCCTGAAGCTCCTGGGCGCTGCCGCCGACCAGCCCGTGCACACCGTGCGCCGGACCCGGGTCTCCCACGGCCAGGCCGTCGCCGCCGAGTTGCTGTACGTGCCGGCCGCCTCCGTGCCCGGCCTCTCCGCCATCGACGCCCCGGCCGGACCCGCCCGGGCCCGCGCCGTGCTGCGTGAGCTCCAGAGGCTCGCCCTGGACGGCCAGGACCGCTCGGTGGAGCTCGGCTCGGCGCGTGCCGACGACGCCAAGGAACTCGACAGGCTGCCGGGCGCCCCGGTGCTCGTGGTCACCACCCGCTACTTCACCGCAGCGGGGACCGCCGCCGTCTCGGTCGCGACGTACCGCGCGGACACCTGCCGCCTGACCTTCGGCGACTCGGGGGACGTGGAGATCACGCACGAAGCGCGCGTCGCCTCCTGACCCCTGCGGTCCCACCCGCACCACGACGGCCCTGTCCCGGCACCTGCCGGGGCCGGGCCGTTCGCACTTTCGCTCTCGCGCCGGGCCGGGCCGGGCCAGGTCGGACCGGGCCGGGTCGGACCGGGTCGGGCTGGGCCTGGTGGGGGCGGGTCGGGTTGGGTCGGGCTGGGCCTGGCCTGGTGGGGTCGGGTTTGGTCGGGCCTGGTCGGGCCTGGTCGGGTCGGGCTTGGTCGGGCCTGGTGGGGTTGGGTTGGGTCGGGCTGGGCCTGGCCTGGTCGGGTCGGGTTCGGGCCTGATCGGGTCGGGCTGGGGTCCAGGCCGGGGGCCGGAGCATCTGCGGGTGGCGGCGGGAGCCGACGGCCCGGACGCGGTCAGCGGCCGGCCCCCGGCACCTGCCGGGCCCAGGCCGTTTCGGCCCCGCCGCCTCGTGACGAGCCGGACCCTGCGGGGGGCCGGGGTCGCGCGGCGAGGGGCCACCTCGCGGGAGGCGGCGGGTGGCGGCGGGAGTCGGCCAGGACGCGGTCAGCAGCGGTCCGAGGGCCGGACGCTTTCCGGACGCCGGGGGATAACCGGGGTCCGAGGGCCGGACGCTTTCCGGACGCCGGGGGATATCCAGGGTCCGAGGGTCAGATGCTTTCCGGACGCCGGGGGATATCCAGGGTCCGAGGGTCAGATGCTTTCCGGACGCCGGGGGATATCCAGGGTCCGAGGGGCAGATGCTCTCCGGACGCCGGGATATCCGGGCCGCCGGGGTCAAGTGGCCGCCCGGGGTCGCGGGGTGGCGGTGCATCTCGTTGGTGGCTGCGGGAGCCGGCCGGGGCGGGGTCAGCGGCGGCGGGTCGTGACCGTCTTCTCCACCGCGAAGAGCTCTTCCTCCACGTGGTCCAGCGCCAGTCGGAGGGCGCCGGTGGCCACCGCGGCCTCGCCGAGCAGGGACTGCGCCACGCGCGGGGGGCGCAGGCAGTAGCGCTCCAGCTCGCGGCGCAGGGGATCCAGGACCCCGTTCAGGCCGGCCGCCCAGCCGCCGACCACGACCAGCTCCGGATCCATGGCCAGGACCAGCGCCGCCACGTCGTGCACCAGCCGCTGGATGAAGCGCTCCACCGCGGCCACGGCCCGCTCGTCGCCCCGCCCGGCCATGGCGAACACCTCGGCCACCGCCTGCTCGTCCAGCGGGTGCAGCGGTTCGCCGGTCGTGGACAGCAGCTTCTCGGGCGTGACGTCGCGGCCCAGCAGGTGCAGGGCGCCGATCTCGCCGGCCGCCCCGCCGAACCCGCGGTGCAGTCGGCCTCCGATCAGTGAACCCGCGCCGGGGCTGAGCCCCGCCATCACGAACACCATGTCGTCGGTGTCCTGCGCGGCGCCCTTCCAGTGCTCGGCGACCGCGGCTGCATTGGCGTCGTTCTCCACCTGCACCGGGCAGCGGAACGAGCGCCGCAGCCGTTCGCCGAGCGGCAGCCCGGTCCAGCCGGGCAGGGCCGTGCCGAGGCGTACGGTGCCGTCCGCCTCCACGATGCCGGGGCTGCCGACGCCGACCGCCCGCAGGGAGTCGCGCGGTACGCCGGCCCGCCGCAGCAGATCGGCCACCGCCGCCCGCACCCGCTCGAGCCGCTCGTCGGCGGACGCCGTCTCGGCGACCTCCTTGGTGCCGGCGCCGATCACCCGCCCGTCCAGCCCGGACAGCAGCACCGCGATCCGGTGCGAGCCGATCTCGATGCCGAGGAGGTGCCCCGCCTCGGCCCGGAACCGGTAGCGCCTGGCCGGCCGTCCCTGGCGCCGGGCACCCTCCTCCACGCCTGCCTCGACGACGAGCCCGGTCCCGATCAGCCCCTCGACCACGCCTTCGACGGTCGGCCGGGACAGCCCGGTCACCCGGGTGAGGTCGGTGAGTGTCGGCGATTCCGCCGCCCGCAGTGCACGCAGCACCACGGCCGAATTGATCCGCCGGAGCAGAGAGGGATCCCCGCCGGTCAGCTGCCCCAACGTGTGTCCTCCCAGCTGGTGAGTCTGTCTGCCGGATCGTACTGTGCCCCCAGGGCAGCGGCGAGAACCAGCCCCCGTCGACCGGAACCGGCTGCTCCCCTCAGGCCGGGGCGACGAATCCCGACTCGTACGCCGCGATCACGGCCTGGGTCCGGTCCCGCGCCCCCAGCTTGCCCAGGATCGCGCTCACGTGGGACTTCACCGTCTCCGTGCCGACGATCAGTTCACGGGCGATCTCGATGTTCGTCAGCCCTCGCGCCATCAGCCGCAGCACCGCCTCCTCCCGCTCGGTCAGTGCGGCCCGCTCCAGCGCCGCCCGCGCCTGCCGGTTCCCGTACTCGGCGGCCAAAGCCCGCACGGCCGCGGGGAACAACAGCGTCTCGCCCTCCGCCACGAGCCGTACCGCGTGCACGATCTCGGAGGGGCGGGCCCGCTTCAGCAGGAACCCGTCCGCCCCGGCCCGCAGAGCCTGGTACACGTACTCGTCGTTCTCGAAGGTGGTCACCACGAGGATCTTCGGCGGGGAGTCCACGGTCCGCAGCACGGCCCGGGTCGCCTCGATCCCGTCGAGCAGCGGCATCCGCACGTCCATGGCCACCACGTCCGGCCTCAGCTGGCGGACGAGGGGGACGACGGATGCCCCGTCGGCCGCCTCACCCACCACTTCGATGTCGGGCTGGGCGTCCAGGACGGCACGCAGACCCGCGCGCACCAGGGGTTCGTCATCGACGAGCAGAACGGTAACCGGCATCCCGTCAGCGTATTCGCTCCAGCGGAAGCCGGGCGCGCACCCTCCAACTGCCCTCGAACGGCCCGGTCTCGGCCTCGCCGCCGAGCAGTGCGGCCCGCTCCCGCATCCCGCGCAGCCCGCTCCCGCTTCCGGCCATGATGGTAGGCCCCTCGGGCAGCGGGTTCGTGACCTCCATGTCCAGCCTGCCGACGGCCATCTCCACCCGGACCCGGACCGGCACCGGACCGCAGTGCCGCAGCACGTTCGTGAGCGCCTCCTGCAGGATCCGGTAACCCTCCCGGGTGACCGGGCCCGGCAACTGCTCCAGTGGACCCGCCAGTTGCGCGTCCACATCCGCCCCCGAGGCCCGGGCCGACTCCAGGAGCCGGTCGGCCTCCGCCAGCGTCGGCCGCTGCGAGGCAGGCTGCGCCGACTCCCGAAGGACCAGCAGGACCCGTTCCAAGTCCTCCAGCGCGGCCCGGCCCGTCTCCTCGATCGCGCTCAGCGCCCGGTCGGTGAACTCCGGGTCGCCGGCGGCCCGAGCCGCCCCCGCCTGCACCACGGCCACCGTCAGGGCGTGCCCGATGGAGTCGTGCAGCTCCCGCGCGATGCGGGTCCGCTCCAACAGCTGCTCGGTGCGGGCCTCCAGGGCGGTGAGCCGCTCGGCCGCCGAAGGCCCCAGCAGCCGGCGCGCGACGGCGGTGACCAGCTCGCCCAGCAGCACCACTATGACGACGAGCAGGACCAGCGGCACCGGAGCGAGCAGGGCGGCGGCCCAACGCGGCGGAACGAAGGGCACCATGGGGTCCGAGGTGAGTGGGTGTCCGATCGCCGCTGCGACCAGATCGACGGTCATCTCCGGCAGCCACGCGGTCGCGAGCATGGCGGCGAGCGAGATGGCGAGCCGTATCTCGAGCCAGAGCAGCGTCCGCCACCGGTCGCCCCATCGCGCCGACGGGGCGGCGCTGATGGCACTGTCGGGGCTGCCGTGGTCTTTCGGCGTGAGCAGGAACTGCGCCTGCAGTCCTTCGGCCAGCCGTACCCAGGGCACCAGGCCGAACGGTATGACGATGACCAACGGCATCCACGGCCACGCCGGCTCTATGAACATCCACAGGGCGAGCAGCAGCACGGGCACGCACAGGTGCAACCAGCGTGAGTAGGTCACCGGTTGGAGCGGGGCACGGAGCAGTCGGTACATGCCCTCATCGTGGCAGTGCGCGGCCCGGCAGCGTCTCCCCCACGTGGGGGAGACGGCACCCTCGTATGGGGGAGGGAAGGGGGTGGGGCGGGCGGCGAGTCTTGAGCCATGAACAGCATCGAGATCCGGGAACTGACCAAGGAATACGGCCGCACCCGGGCCGTGGACCACCTCACCTTCGATGTACTGCCAGGGCGGGTCACCGGATTCCTCGGCCCCAACGGCGCCGGGAAGTCGACCACGATGCGCCTGCTGCTGGGCCTGGACCGGGTCACCTCCGGGACGGCCACCATCGGCGGGGCGCGGTTCACCGACTTCCCCGACCCGCTCCACCGGATCGGCGCCCTCCTGGACGCGCAGGCGGCCCACGGCGGGCGCACGGCCCGGGACCACCTCCGCTTCCTCGCCGCCGCCAACCGCATCCCGGTGCGCCGGGTCGAAGAGGTACTGGAGCACGCAGGGATCGCCTCGGCGGCCAAGCGGCGGATCAAGACCTTCTCGCTCGGCATGCGCCAGCGCCTCGGCATAGCGGCCGCGCTGCTGGGGGATCCCGCGGTGCTGCTGCTGGACGAGCCGACCAACGGCCTCGACCCCGAGGGCATCATCTGGATCCGCGAGCTGATGCGGAGCCTCGCCGCCGAGGGCCGCACGGTGCTCGTCTCCAGCCATCTGATGTCTGAGACCGCGGCGCTGGCCGACCACCTGGTCGTGCTCGGACAGGGCAAGCTGCTGGCCGACTCCTCCATGGATGAGTTCATCGAAGCCCGCAGCACCCCGAAGGTGCGCCTGCGCACCTCCGACCCGGTCCGGCTGCGGGCGGCCCTGGCCCGGGACGGCTTCGTGATGGCGACCGCCGACGACGGGCGCTGGACCGTGGAGGGCATACGGGCCGAGCAGCTCGGCGCCATGGCCGCCCGTGAGGGCGTCCCCGTGCTGGAACTCTCCGACGAACGCGCCTCGCTGGAGCAGGCCTACCTCGACCTCACCGCCGACCACGCCCAGTTCGCCGCAACCCACTGACCTTCCCCCATGACTCAGGAGGCTTCGCCATGAGCGCTGCTCTGCCCACCGTCCCCGTCCTGCACTCGGAATGGATCAAGATACGGTCCCTCCGCGGAACCTTCGGGGCGCTGATCGCCATCTTCATCGCGGCGGTGGGGATCCAGGCGCTGACAGCCGCGGCGATAGGCCATGCCGAAGCCGGCAGCATGGGGGACGATCCGATTCGCGCGGCCTTCTACGGCATCGACTTCGGGCAGATAGCCGCATTCGCCTTCGGGGCGAGCGCACTGTCCGCGGAGTTCCACAACGGCGCACTGCGCACGTCGCTGGCCGCGGTGCCGAACCGTAGCCGCTTCTACCTGTCGAAGATCGCCGTGGTGGGCGTACTCGCCTTCCTGGTGGGGCAGGTCACCGGAGTTCTCACCTTCGTCCTGGGCCAGGCTCTGATGGGCCGGTACGCGCTGGCACTGGGGGATCCGGGCACCCTCCGCGCCGTGTTCGGCAGCGGTGTGTACCTCACTCTCATGGCCCTGTTCGCGGCCGGGCTGACGGCGGTGCTGCGCAGTGCGGCGGTCGTGCTGAGCGTGCTCATACCCTTCGTCGTCATGGTTCCGTTCATCATCGGCCAGGCCGCCGGCGGTGCCGCCGAGTTCCTGCCGGACCAGGCGGGACAGCTCGTCATGCACCTGGAATCCACCGGTCGGCTCGGTCCCTGGAGCGGGCTCGGGGTGCTGGCGCTGTGGGCTCTGGCCGCGGTGATCGGCGGCTGGGCGGCGGTGCGCCGGCGGGACGCGTGACGCCGAGGCAGTTGTCAGTGGTCCCCGGGATACTGACGGCATGACCACGGCAGAGCATCTCGACACGATCGACCGGCTCCGGACGCGTGACTTCCCCGACGTCCGGGGCAGGTCCGAAGTGGGCACGAGTGGGCCCGGCTACCACCTCGCCGAGCTGGGCGGGAGCCGGTGGTACGGGGACGAGGACGCGGCCGACCGCCTGGCGCACGAGGACCAGGTGTCCGCCGAGTACGAGGCCCTGACCCAGCTGCTGGAGGAACGCTGGGGCAGGCCCGACCGGTTAACGCTCGACAGCCTCCGGCTGCGGGCGGAGTCCGGGGAGGTGGCGCAGCCGTGGCAGGAGATCGGCGACACCAGCGACCACCTGCACCTCTGGCGGGCCGGGGACCGCTGGGTCGCCGTCTACGAGGCCCGCTGGGGGGCCGACCACTCACCGCAGCTGATGGCCGCGGTGACCGTGATCGACCCGCCCTAGTGCTGTGACCGCATGGGTTTGCAGGGTTGGCGCCGGCGGTCCCTCGGCCGGTTGGACATCGCGAGAGGTTCAACTCGAAAGGGGCACGACGGCAGAGCCGGTCAGGGTCCGCAGGCTCACGGACCGGGAGGGCCGGCACCTACAGCGGATCGTGCGGCGGGGCAGTACGAGCTCGGTGCGCCATCGCCGGGCGATGATGCTGCTGGCCTCGGCCGGCGGCAACCGGGTGCCGGTGATCGCCCCGCTCGTGCAGGCGGACGAGGACACGGTGCGGGATGTGATCCACCGGTTCAACGAGATCGGGCTGGCCTGTCTGGACCCTCGGTGGGCGGGAGGCCGTCCCCGCCTGCTCAGTCCTGACGACGAGGACTTCGTCGTCCAGACGGCCACCACTCGCCCGGCCAAGCTCGGACAGCCCTTCACCCGGTGGTCCACCCGCAAACTGCTCGCCTACCTGCGCAGGGTCCACGGCCGAGTCATCCGCATCGGCCGTGAGGCCCTGCGCTGCCCGCTCGCCCGACGCGGCGTCACCTTCCAGCGCACCAAGACCCGGGCGAAGAGCAGTGTCCGCCGCAGCTCCGGGGTCGGGCCATATCCCCACACCGTCCTTCCGAGCTGCGGCATGCCCGCATCCAGGCGACCGGCCCGACTGCGTGCCTGCGATCGACGGCCACGACGTTGCCAGCCAGATCAGCTCCTACCAGCTCCAGCACACCCCGGGCAGCCCTTGCAGCGGCCGTAGAGCTTGGGCACCGGAGGCGCGCAGTTGTCAGAACTCCGCGCCACCCCGTGCCGGCCAGGCTCTGTCGTCGGCGGCCAGCCACGGCTCGTTCGCCGCGGTGGCGGGGGTTGTCCCGGTGAACGCGCGGACGTCGTGATGGAGGTGGGGCTGGTCGGCGTAGCCGCCGTCCGCAGCCACCCGCGCGGGCGAGTGCCCGCGGACCAGGCGGTGAATGGCGCGATCAAAACGGACCAGCATGGCGGCGCGTTTGGGAGTCAGGCCGATCTGCGAGCCGAAGCGCGACCACGTGCGCTGCCGGCTCCACCCGACCCCGACTGCGAGGTCGCTCACGCGGGCTCGTCCGTGGCTGGCGACGATCTGACGCCACGCCCAGGACACCTCTGGATCGACGGCCCGGCCCGCATGGAGCCGGGTCAACAGTTCTGCGTCGATCAGCGCGAAACGCTCCGGCCAGGTTCGCGCACGGTGGAGCCGCTCCCGCAGGCGCGGCACGGCGCGGCCCCACAGGTCGTCGAGCGCGATGACGCTCCCACACAACTCCGCGAGCGGTAGCCCGAGTACGGGGTGCGCGACAAGCGGAGACAGGCGTATCTGCAAACACTCGACACCCTCGGCGCGCACCTGGAACGGGCTGAAGGCAAGCCCAACGGCCAGGCTCTGCGACCGCATTCGACCGGCCGCGCTGTGGAGGTCGAAGTCGCGGTCACCGAACTCGATCGCCACGGTGACGGCCGGGTGCGGGATGGTCCGTAGTTCGACCGGGCTGCCGCCGCCAATGCGGAACCCGGCCATGTCGACCCCGGGCAGCGCGGACACCCGCGACGGCCGCGCGATCTCCCAGGCAGCGGTGGGGTCAGCCCTGAGGCGAGCAGGTTGCATGACTCGACGGTACGAGCAGCTCGGCGGCGAATTCAACCAGCGCGCGAGGCGCGACATTTCTCCAAGACGCCTCGTGATGGCCAGCGCAAGAGTGATGGCGCCCCACCCCAACCGAGGGGGACCCAGGAGGAGCCATGGACGAGACGACCGCCCCGCACGACCAACGCACCCGCAGCCGCCCGGACGCAGCACCGAGCACCCCGCGCACACGGCCGAACCGGAGTCGATGGTGGCGGATCACCGTGCTGGTCGCCGGTGTGCTGACCGTCCTCCTCACGCTGAACACGGTGTCGGTACTCACGCAGACCGCCAACGCCTCCGGCGAGCAGATCGTGCGCATCCCCGGCGGGGACATCCACGTCGTGCAGGACGGGCCGCCCGACGCGCCCACGGTGGTGCTCCTCCACGGCCTCGGCGGCTCGACGACCTGGTGGGACCCGGTGCTGCCGGCACTGCGTGACCTGCACGTGGTGCGGGTGGATCTGCTCGGGCACGGCGGATCGGCCAAACCGGCCGACGGCTACGGCATCGCGGAGCAGGCACGCCGGGTCGGGACCGCGCTCGACCGGCTCGGGGTACGCCGCGCGACCGTCGTCGGACACTCCACCGGTGGCGCAGTCGCCACCTCGCTGGCCGAGCAGCGGCGCGACCTGGTGGGGGCGATCGCGCTGATCGACTCCGGCCCCCGGTTGGACGCGTACATCGGCGACAGCTTCGTCGGCAACCTGGTGACCACGCCGGTGGTGGGTGAGCTGATCTGGCGGCTGCGCACCGACAACACCATCCGCGACGCGCTGAGCACCGCGTTCACCCGCAAGGTACAGATCCCCGACCAGATCATCGCCGACATCCGGGGCATGACCTACCGCAGCCTCACCACCACCGACGAGGCGTCCAGCGCCTACCTGAAGGAACGGCCCATCCCCGACCGGCTGGCCGGCCTCGGCCTGCCGACCCTGGTGATCTTCGGTTCCCAGGACCGGCGGTGGCAACCGTCCAGCGCCCAGGACTACCGCCGAGTCCCCCACGCCCGCATCGAGATCCTTGAGGGTGTCGGCCACACGCCCATGTTCGAGGACCCCGACGCCACCGGAGCTCTGCTGCACGGCTTCGCCGTTGAAACCGCGCCACGCTGATCACCCATCCCCGAGCACCGCAGCCGCCCTCGTCATCTGGGTTCCGCACCTGATCGACCGGACAGCTCCTCATACTCCCGTCGGACTTCTCCATTCCCACTGGTCAACGGCGTGGAAGTGGCGAGCGTAGCGAGATGGGGCAGCCCCGCGAGCACGAGCCGGTGGCTGGCTGATGGCCGGGGCGACCAGCAACGCCGGGGCGCTCGTCGTGCCAGTGCTCTGACCGGTATGGCGAGGCCCTGCGCTGCCCTGCTCGCCCGACGGCATGAAGCGTCGCTACCACCAACCCGGTGAACCTTCGCGGTCAGAGCACTAGCCGCCTTTGGAACTGGCGCCAGACACCGCGGGCCAGGCGACAGTTCTCAAACACGGCCTAGATGTATTGCCTCGGGCGCCGGGTCCGGGGTCGACTCGGCGGCCATGCGGAGGCGGGCGTACTCCTGGGCCATCGTCTCTGCCGTCCAGTGCGCGTTGAGGCCGCTGGGGTTGGGGAGCGCCCAGATCCGGGTGGAGCCGATGGTCCGGTCCTGGAGGCCGATCTGGGCCTTTCGCTCGCCGAAAGCGGTGCGGTACGCGGTGACCCCGACGACCGCCAGCCACTGCGGGCGCAGCCGTTCCACCTTGGCGGTCAGGATGCGGCCGCCCTCGCGGAACTCCTCGGCGCTCAGCTCGTCGGCGCGGGCCGTGGCGCGGGCGACGACGTTGGTGATGCCGAGCCGGTAGGTCAGCAACTCCTCCTGCTCCGCGGGGTCCAGGCGGCGCGGGGTGAAGCCGGACAGGTGCAGGACGGGCCAGAAACGGTTGCCGGGGCGGGCGAAGTGATGGCCCGTCGCGGCGGAGAGGAGACCCGGGTTGATCCCGCAGAACAACACGCGCAGACCGCCCGCGACCACGTCAGGGATGACGCGGTCACGGGCGGCGCTCAGTTCCTCGCGGGTCAGAGGATCGACCCCGGCGTGTACCCGGCGGCCTCCGGGTGCTGCTTGGCGATCGCCTCGATACGGGAGACCACCGCGGCGACCTGGTCACCGGCCGCGCCCGTGAAGGACAGCTTGTCGGCCATCAGGGCGTCGAGCTGGGCCCGGTCCAGCGGCATCCGCTCGTCGGCGGCCAGCTTGTCCAGCAGCTCGTTGCGCTCGGCGCCCTGCTCGCGCATGGCGAGCGCGGAGGCCACCGCGTGCTCCTTGATGACCTCGTGGGCGGCCTCGCGGCCGACACCGGCGCGCACCGCGCCCATCAGGACCTTGGTGGTCGCGAGGAACGGCAGGTAGCGGTCCAGCTCGCGGGCCACGACCGCCGGGAAGGCGCCGAACTCGTCGAGGACCGTCAGGAAGGTCTCCAGCAGGCCGTCGAACGCGAAGAACGCGTCGGGCAGGGCCACCCGGCGGACCACGGAGCAGGAGACGTCGCCCTCGTTCCACTGGTCGCCGGCCAGCTCGCCGGTCATCGAGGCGTAGCCGCGCAGGATGACCATCAGGCCGTTGACGCGCTCGCAGGAACGGGTGTTCATCTTGTGAGGCATCGCGGAGGAGCCGACCTGGCCGGGCTTGAAGCCCTCGGTGACCAGCTCGTGGCCGGCCATGAGGCGGATCGTCTTCGCGATCGACGAGGGGGCGGCGGCCAGCTGCACCAGGGCGGTGACCACGTCGTAGTCGAGCGAGCGCGGGTAGACCTGGCCGACGGAGGTGAAGGCCTGGGCGAAGCCGAGGTGGGCGGCGATCCGCTGCTCCAGATCGGCGAGCTTGGCGGCGTCGCCGCCCAGCAGGTCGAGCATGTCCTGGGCGGTGCCGACCGGGCCCTTGATCCCGCGCAGCGGGTAGCGGCCGAGCAGGTCCTCCAAGCGGTCGTAGGCGACCAGCAGCTCGTCGGCCGCGGTGGCGAAGCGCTTGCCCAGGGTCGTCGCCTGCGCGGCGACGTTGTGGGAGCGGCCGGCCATGACCAGCTCGGCGTGCTCGCCGGCCAGCTTGCCGAGACGGGCGAGGACGGCGACCGTGCGGTCGCGGGCCAGCTCCAGCGAGAGCCGGATCTGCAGCTGCTCGACGTTCTCGGTGAGGTCGCGGGAGGTCATGCCCTTGTGGACGTGCTCGTGGCCGGCGAGGGCGTTGAACTCCTCGATCCGGGCCTTCACGTCGTGCCGGGTGACCTTCTCGCGCTCGGCGATGGAGGCGAGGTCGACCGTCTCCAGGACGCGCTCGTAGTCAGCGAGGGCGGCGTCCGGGACGTCGATGCCGAGGTCCTTCTGGGCGCGGAGCACGGCGAGCCACAGCCGCCGCTCCAGCGTCACCTTGTACTCGGGGGACCACAGGACGGCGAGCTCCGCAGAGGCGTAGCGGCCGGCCAGGACATTGGGGATGCGGGGCTTGGCTGTCACGTGTAGGGATTCTACTTGTGCCACCGCTGTGCGTTTACGCAGGTAGGGACCCCGCCCCGGATTGTGCCTTGCTACGAGAGCCACTCGCCCGCGGCGGCTTCGTACGGCAGCAGCTCCGGGCGCTTGGCCGGGCGGCCGTCCCCGGACGAGCGGCCCGTCAGCCGGCGGCCGACCCAGGGCAGCAGGTGCTGCCGCGCGAAGCTCAGGTCCTGGGAGCGGCGCACGGCCCAGCCCGGGGGCACCGCGGGCGGGAGCTCGGCGCGCCAGTCCTGCTCGGGCGGCAGGCCCAGCGTCTGCCAGACCGCCTCCGCCACCCGGCGGTGGCCCTCGGGCGTCAGGTGCAGCCGGTCCACGTCCCACATCCGGGGGTCGGCGAGCACGGCGGCCCCGTACAGGTCCACCACCAGGGCTCCATGCCGGGCGGCGAGCTCCTCGACGAGGACGAAGAGCTCCTCCATGCGCGGCCGGAAGCGTTCCATCACCGGCCCGTTGCGCCCCGGGGAGCGCATCAGCACCAGCGTCTTGCACGCGGGCGCCAGCAGCCCCACGGCGTCCTCCAGGTGCCCGCGCACCCGGCCCATGTCGACCTTCGGACGCAGGGCGTCGTTCAGGCCGCCCACCAGCGTCACCACATCGGCGCCCATCGCCGCCGCGACCGGGGCCTGGTCCTCGGCGATCTGCCCGATCAGCTTCCCGCGGACCGCGAGGTTCGCGTAGCGGAAACCGGACTCGCGCGCCGCGAGGCGGGAGGCCAGCAGATCGGCCCAGCCCCGGTAGGAGCCGTCGGGCAGCAGATCGGACATGCCTTCGGTGAAGGAGTCGCCGACCGCGACGAAACTGGTGTAAGACGCATTCATCTCCATGGCGGAGCGATGCTACCGCGCGGTACCCCGGCCCCGCAGGGCCGGGGCACCACTCCCGGGCACGCCGCGTCAGGCGGAGGCCGGCCTGCCGAACAGCTCGCGCAACACGTCCTCCATCGTCACCAGGCCCGTCATCGCCCCGCCCGAGCCGAGCACCGCCGCCAGGTGCGTCCGGCTGCGGCGCATCGCGGTCAGCACGTCGTCCAGCGGGGTCTCCGCCCGCACCTGGGCGATCGGGCGCAGCGCGGACACCGGGAACGGCTGGTCCCGCTCCGGTCCATCCACGTCCAGGGCGTCCTTGACGTGCAGGTATCCGAGGATCCTCGCCTGGGCGTCGATCACCGGGAAGCGGGAGTACCCGGACTCGGCCGACAGCCGCTCCAGCCCCGTCGGCGCGATGCCCGCCCGGGCCACGACGACCCGGTCCAGCGGCAGCACCACATCGGTGACCGGCCGCCGGCCCAGCTCCAGGGCGTCGTGCAGCCGCTCCCTCGCCCGGTCGTCGATCAGCCCCGCCGCACTGGAGTCCTTCACGATCCGCGCCAGCTCGTCGTCCGTGAAGGTCGCCGAGATCTCGCCCTTCACGTCCACCCGCAGCAGCCGCAGCAGGAGGCTGGCGAAGGCGTTGACGGCGAAGATCACCGGCTTCAGCGCCCGGGTCAGGGTCACCAGGGGCGGACCGAGCAGCAGGGCGGTGCGCACCGGCTCGGACAGGGCCACGTTCTTCGGCAGCATCTCGCCGAAGAGCATGTGCAGGTACGTCGCCAGCACCAGCGCCACCACGAACGAGATCGCGTGCGTCAGCCCGGACGGCACCCCGAACAGGTCGAACAGTGGGGTCAGCAGGTGCGCGATGGCCGGCTCGGCCACCACACCCAGGACCAGGGTGCACAGCGTGATGCCCAGCTGCGCCGCCGCCATCAGCGCCGACACGTGCTCCAGGGCCCACAGCACGGCGCGGGCCCGGCGGTCGCCCTGCTCGGCGTACGGCTCGATCTGGCTGCGCCGCACCGAGATCAGCGCGAACTCCGCGCCGACGAAGAAGGCGTTGACGACCAGGGTCGCCAGGCCGATCAGCAGTTGGAGCACCGTCATCGGGCTCCCTCCCCACCCTTGTCCTGTGACGGCTCGACCGGCGCGTGCAGCAGGACCCGCGCCGCCCGCCGGCCGCTGGCGTCCACCACGTCGAGCCGCCAGCCGCCCAGCTCCATGCTGTCGCCGACGGCCGGGATCCGGCCCAGCTCGGTCGCTATCAGCCCGGCGAGGGTCTCGTACGGGCCGTCCGGCACCCGCAGTCCGATCCGCTCCAGCTGGTCGGTGCGCGCGGCGCCGTCGGCGGAGTAGAGGCGGCGCCCGGAGGCGTCCGTACCGGCCGGGGCCAGGTCCGGGGTCTCGTGCGGGTCGTGCTCGTCGCGCACCTCGCCGACGACCTCCTCGACGATGTCCTCCAGGGTGACCACGCCGGCCGTGCCGCCGTACTCGTCGATCACCACGGCCATCGTCTGGCGGCCGGACAGCAGGTCCAGCAGCCGGTCCACGGTCAGCGACTCCGGCACCAGCAGCGGTTCGCGCAAGAGCTGGGAGACGGCGCGGCGGCGCCGTTCCTCGGCGGGCAGCGCGAGCACGTCCTTGATGTGGACCGTGCCGACGACGGTGTCGAGGCTGCCCCGGTAGATGGGAAAGCGCGACAGGCCGGTCGCCAGCGTCGCGTTCGCCACGTCCTCGGCGGTGGTCTGCACGTCGAGGGCGGTGACCTGGACGCGCGGGGTCATGACGTTCTCCGCGGTCAGGTCGGCCAGGTTCAGGGTCCGCACGAACAACTCGGCGGTGTCCTTCTCCAGCGCGCCCGCCTTGGCGGAGTGCCGGGCCAGCGCCACCAGCTCCTGCGGGGTGCGCGCGGAGGCCAGCTCCTCGGCCGGCTCCATGCCGAACCGGCGGACCATGTGGTTCGCCGTGCTGTTCAGGTGGCTGATGAACGGCCGGAAGGAGCGGCTGAAGACCCGCTGCATGGTGGCCACCCGCTTGGCGATCGCCAGCGGCGAGGAGATCGCCCAGTTCTTGGGCACGAGCTCGCCGACGACCATCAGGACGACGGTCGACAGCACCGTGCCGAGGATCAGGGCCGTGGAGGAGGCGGCGCCGGCCGACAGCCCCATGGCCTCGAACGGGCCCTGGAGCAGAGCGGCGATCGAGGGCTTGGAGATCATGCCGATGACCAGGCCGGTCGCGGTGATGCCGAGCTGGGCGCCGGAGAGCTGGAACGTCAGGCTGCGCACGGCCGCCAGGGCGCTCTCGGCCCCGCGCTCGCCGCGCTCGACGGCTTGCTCGAGCTCGCTGCGCTCGACGGTGGTCAGCGAGAACTCGGCCGCGACGAAGCCTCCGCAGGCAAGACAGAGCAGCAGCGCCACGAGGAGCAGGAGCACTTCGGTCATCGGTCGGTCACCTCCGTTCCATGATCAGCCAGGAGGAGGGGTATCGCGCGATGTCGGGTACTGGGGGGCTCGCCCATGGGCGGACGCTCACACCTTTCGATGGGTGGTCGGCTTGCTGTCCACAAGAGTAAAGGACGGGCAAAGAGAGCGGATCATTCTATGGGCGGAGCGCACCCGGATGATGGGATCCGGACATGAACGATCTTCACATCGGCCCGGCGTCGGCCGCCGATCTCGCCGACGTGCTCGACTTCTGGAAGACCGCTGCCGAGGGAACGAGTATCAGCGACGACCCCGCCGGGGTCGAGCAGCTCCACGCCCGGGATCCGCACGCCCTGCTGCTCGCCCGGCAGGGCGGCGAACTGGTCGGCACCGTGATCGCCGGCTTCGACGGCTGGCGCTGCCACCTCTACCGGCTCGCGGTACACCCGGCACACCGCCGGCAGGGCATCGGATCGGCGCTGCTGGCCGCCGCGGAGGAACGTTTCAGGGCGCTCGGCGGACGGCGTGCGGACGCGATGGTGCTGGACCGCAACGAGCGGGCGCACGGGGCCTGGGACGCGGCCGGGTACCACCCGGAGGACCACTGGACGCGCTGGGTCAAGCCGCTGGCCGGCTGACACCTACGCGGGACCGCGGCGGGCCGAACCGATCACGCAGTACGAGGTGGGGAACGCCGGGCCGCGCTCGGGCAGCCGGAAGCTGCGGTACGAGACGACCCGGAAGCCGGCGGCCTCGATCGCGGCGGCCGGGTCCCGCGCGGTGTGGCACCCGCCGAAGAGGTGCGGCCAGACGGTCCGGTCCAGCGTGCGCTGAACGGCGGCCATGCCGGCGGTGGGCGCCCGGCCGTGCTCGAAGAAGCGGAGCTCGGCGTCGGGGCGGAGCACCCGGTGGAGCTCCGCGAGCGAGCGGGGCAGGTCCCGCACGGTGCACAGCACGAGGGAGGCCACGGCGGCGTCGAAGGCCTCGCTCTTGACAGGGAGGGCCTCGGCGACGCCGGGCACGACGTCGACCGGGACCTCGGCACGGAGGGCGGCGTCGGCCGCGAGCCGGCGCAGGCTCCGTTCCGGTTCGACGGCGACGACCTCGGAGACGGCGCGGGGGTAGTGGGCGAAGTTGAGGCCGTTGCCGGCGCCGATCTCGATGACCCGGCCGGACACTCCGTGCAGGAGCTCGCGGCGCAGGGCGGCGATGCCGCCGCGGGTGTCGGCGGTGGTGCTGAGCCGGGCGTAGAACCGGGCGAAGAGCGGATGGCTGACGGAGTCCGGGTCACGGTGCGGTGTGGGCATGGCGGGCCTCCGGGGCGGGGTGGCGGCGGGTGCGGGTGCCCTGCCGGGCTGTTCCCCGTCCGGGTGGCCCGCGAAACCGGTACCGGCGGTGCGGGGCGGCCTCCCCCGGCGGGCCGCGGCGCTCGTCGGGGACGACCGTCCACGTGCCGGTTGAGTACGCGTACTCAGGAGCCCGGGGCGTGCGGTGGGGACAATCGGGGGATCCGCCCCGTCCGCTGGGGCCCGCCCAGAGAGAGTGGAGGCCCGGTGACATCCGCGACCGCCCCCGCCCGTGCCGTGCTGCTCGCCGCAGGACTGCTCGCGCTGACCGCCTGCGGCACCACGGTGTGCGGGAGCGGCGCCACCGCGCCCTCGGGCGCGGCCCCGGCCCCGTCCTTGAGCCCGGCCCCGTCGAGTCCGGCCCCGTCCTTGAGCCCGGCCCCGGACTACGCGGCCCAGGCGGCGGCCGCGGTGGCCCGTCACGACAAGCTCTTCCCCGAGGTGGCCAAACTGTGCGCGGGCAAGGCGGGTACGGCCACCGCCGGTTCGGGTACACCGGGGGACCTGCCCACGGACCCCGAGGCGCGCAAGTACGCGGAGAACCACGCGTACAAGAACCAGTCCACGCTCACCCCCGCGGGCAAATGCCGCGGCGACGCGCACGCCGCGCGGATCAAGGCGGCGCTGGGCGGCTCCGACGGGAAGGGCGCACCGCAGTCGGCGGAGGAGCTCAGCCGGCTCCTGACCGGGTTGGGCTACAGGCGCGAGACCGGGGACGTGTACGGATCCGGCGCCGGGAACCTCTCGTTCGTCCTGTCGATTCCGGAGAGCGGGCCGTGTGTGACGGGCCGTCTGAGCACGCCGATGAGCGTGGAGGCCCACGGGGTCTCCATGGAAGGCGGCTGCCGCGAGCCGCGCGGCGGGCACTGAACGGGCCGGGTCCGGCAGGCCCGGCGGGCCGGACGGCGCCGCCGGGCCGGGTGGGTCCGGGTCCCGGATCAGGGCTGCCAGGCCGTCAGGAACGACTCCGGGGACCAGCTGCCCGAGAGGGCGGGGGACAGCCAGGTGGGGGCTGCCGTGCGGAAGGACTCCGGGGACAGGGATCCCGAGGCCTCCGGGACGGCGCCCAGCAGGGGGAGCCCCGAGGACGACGGGAGGTCCGCCAGGTTGCAGCGGCAGGCCAGGTCCGGCTCGGCCGGCCAGCTGCCGATGACCACGCCCAGGGCCTCCAGCTCCCGGGCCCGGAGGGCCTCGGCCGTCAGGGCCGTGGAGTTGAGGGTCCCGAGGGCCGCCGGGGCGACCACCAGGACCGGGGCGTCGAGGAGGCGGGCCGCATCGGCCAGGGTGTGGCCCGCCTCGTCGAAGCGGACCAGGAGGCCGCCCGCGCCCTCCACCAGGACCAGGTCGTGGGACCGGGCGAGCCGGCTCGCCGCCTCCGCGACGGCGGTCGGCGAGACCGTGGGCAGGCCGGCGCGGCGGGCCGCCGTGTCGGGGGCCAGCGGCTCCGGGTAGCGGGCCAGTTCCACCGCCGTGACCGTCGGACCCGCCAGCCGGACCGCTTCCGCCGCGTCGCCCGGAGCACCCGGTTCCATGCCCGTCTGGGCCGGTTTGAGGACCGCCACCGAGCGGCCCGACGCCACCGCGGCCGCCGCGATCGCCGACGTGACCACCGTCTTGCCGATCTCCGTGCCCGTGCCCGAGACCATGAGTACCGTCATGTCAGCCCTCCGCCGCGGCCGCGCACACCGCGCGGCAGATGCGGGCCACATCGGCGTCGCCCGTGACGAACGGCGGCATCGTGTAGACCAGGTCCCGGAACGGGCGCAGCCACACGCCCTCCCGGACCGCAGCCCGGGTGGCCGCGGCCATGTCGACCTCATGGGTCAGCTGGACCACGCCGATCGCGCCCAGGACGCGTACGTCCCGGACACCGGGCAGGTCCCGCGCCGGGGCCAGCCCCTCCAGGAGGCCTGCCTCGATGCGCTTGATCTCGCGCTGCCAGTCCTGGCCGAGGAGCAGGTCGATCGACGCCAACGCGACGGCGGTGGCCAGCGGGTTGCCCATGAACGTCGGCCCGTGGGCGAGGACCGGGACCTCGCCCCGGGAGATCCCGGCCGCCACCCGCTCCGTGCAGAGCGTCGCCGCCAGGGTGAGGTAGCCGCCCGTCAGGGACTTGCCCAGGCACATCACGTCCGGCGTGATCCCGGCGTGGTCCGCCGCGAACAGGGCGCCGGTGCGGCCGAAGCCCGTGGCGATCTCGTCCAGGATGAGCAGGACGTCGTACTCGTCGCACAGTTCGCGCAGCACCCGCAGGTAGCCCGGGTTGTGGAAGCGCATGCCGCCCGCGCCCTGGACCACCGGTTCCACGATCACCGCGGCCAGCTCGGCCGCGTGCGCGGAGAGCAGGGAGCGCAGGTGCTCGACGTACGCGGGGTCCACGGGCGCACCGAAGCCGCTCGGCGGGATGTCGGCGAACAGCTGGCGCGGGAGGATCCCCGACCAGAGCTCGTGCATGCCGCCCTCGGGGTCGCACACGCCCATCGGCGTCCAGGTGTCCCCGTGGTAGCCGCCGCGCCAGGTCAGCAGCCTGGTCTTGCCGGACCGGCCGACGGAGCGCCAGTACTGGAGGCACATCTTCACCGCGACCTCGACCGAGACCGAGCCCGAGTCGGCGAGGAAGACGTGCTCCAGGCCGGGCGGGGTGATCTCGACCAGCCGGGCCGCCAGGCGGACGGCGGGCTCGTGGGTGAGCCCGCCGAACATCACGTGCGACATCCGGCCGAGCTGGCCGGTCGCGGCCTCGTTCAGCGCCGGATGGTTGTACCCGTGGATCGCCGACCACCAGGAGGACATGCCGTCGACCAGCTCGTCCTGCCCCTGGGAGGGCTCGGCCAGCCGCAGCCGGACGCCGGAGGCCGAGGACACGACCAGCGGCTCCTGCCGCCCGGGCATCGGGCCGTACGGATGCCAGACGTGCTGCCGGTCCAGCGCGAGCAGTTCCGCGGCCGGCAGCGAGTGGTGCTGGTCAGGCATTGGGGGCGAGATCCGTTCCCGCGCCCCGGCGGCGGACCGCCACCAGGTCCGGGCGGACCTCGCCCGCCGGAGCCTGTGCCTGCGTCTGTGCCTGCGTCTGTGCCTGCGTCTGCGCCTGGGCGGGGACGGTCTCGTGCTCGTGGCCCGAGCAGCCGCCGCACGCCGAGCCGCAACCCGCCTCGGCCGCCGAGGAGCCGCACGGACCGTGGGCCGCGGCGGCCGCGGCCACCGCGTCCGAGCGGTGCGCGGGGAGGGTCGTCGTACCGGCGCCCTCCACCTCGAAGCCGGCGTCCGCGATCATGTCGAGGTCGGCCTGGCCTGCCTGGCCCTCACTGGTGAGGTAGTCGCCGAGGAAGATCGAGTTCACCAGCTGGAGCGCCAGCGGCTGCATGGAACGCAGGTGCACCTCGCGCCCGCCCGCGAGCCGGACCTCGACGTCGGGGCAGACGAACCGCACCATCGCCAGGATCCGGAGGCAGCGCTGCGGGGTGAGGTTCCACTCCTTGGCCAGCGGGGTGCCCTCGAACGGGATCAGGAAGTTGACCGGCACCGAGTCCGGGTCCAGCTCGCGCAGCGAGTAGACGACGTCGACCAGGTCCTCGTCGCTCTCGCCCATGCCCGCGATGAGCCCCGAGCAGGCGGACAGGCCCGCCGCGTGCGCCTTCTGTACGGTGTCGACCCGGTCCGCGTAGGTGTGGGTCTTGGTGATCTCGCCGTACGTGGCCTCGGACGTGTTGAGGTTGTGGTTGTAGGCGTCGGCGCCCGCGTCCTTCAGGCGCTCCGCCTGGCCCTCCGAGAGCAGGCCGAGGCACGCGCACACCTCGACGCCCTCGTTCTGCTCCTTGATCGCCTCGATCGTCTTGCCGACCCGCTCCACGTCGCGGTCCGTCGGGCCGCGCCCGCTCGCCACCAGGCACACGCGCTTCGCGCCGCCCGCGACACCGGCCGCGGCGGCCTGGGAGGCCTCCTCCGGCTTCAGCCACGTGTACTTGAGGATCTCCGCCTTCGATCCCAGTCGCTGGGAACAGTAGGAGCAGTCCTCCGGGCAGAGCCCGGACTTCAGGTTGACCAGGTAGTTCAGCTTGACCCGACGCCCGAACCACTGGCGGCGCACCTTGCCGGCCGCGGCCACCACGTCGAGCAGTTCGTCGTCAGAGGTCGCCAGTACGGCGAGCGCCTCTTCGCGGGTCGGCAGCTCGCGCCGCAGCCCCTTGTCCACCAGGGTGTTCAGCAGGTCCATGACGCCGATCCTGGACCACACGACCACTCCCGGCCAAGGAGAGATCGCACAACATGGCCGGAACGGAGTGTGTGTATTGCCACACCTGGCACTCGAGTGACGCCCGTTAGGGTCAGGCACGTCTGTGGACAGCCGACAAAACACGAGGACCCGCCGATGCCCCAGCACAGCCCCGAGCCCGATGACGTGTTCGCCTGGATCGACGACGCGGAGCGGGCCCGTGAGAAGGCCGGGCTCGTCCGGACGCTGCGCCCCCGCCCGGCCTCCTCGCCGCTGCTGGACCTCGCGAGCAACGACTACCTCGGCCTGTCCCGGCATCCCGAGACCGTGCGCGGCGCGCGCGAGGCGGCCGAGCGATGGGGCGCCGGGGCCACGGGATCACGCCTGGTGACCGGTACGACAGAGCTTCATGCCGAGCTCGAGCGGGAGCTCGCGGCCTTCTGCGGATTCGAGGCCGCGCTCGTCCTGTCCTCCGGGTACGCCGCCAATCTGGCGGCCGTCACCGCGCTCAGCGACCGGGGCACCCTGGTCGTCTCCGACGCCGGCAACCATGCCTCGATCGTCGACGGCTGCCGGCTCTCCCGCGCCGGGACCGACGTGATCCCGCACTCCGACCCGGAGGCCGCGCGCAAGGCGCTCGCCACGCACGAGGGCAGGGCGCTGCTGATCAGCGACTCGGTGTTCTCCGTGGACGGGGACGCCGCCCCGCTCGCCGCGTACGCGGCCGCCTGCCGGGAGGAGGGCGCGGCCCTGGTCGTGGACGACGCGCACGGGCTGGGCGTACTGGGGGACGGAGGCCGGGGAGCCCTGCACGCGGCCGGACTCGCGGGCGCGCCCGGAGTGGTCGCCACCCTCACGCTCTCGAAGTCCCTGGGCAGCCAGGGCGGAGCCGTGCTCGGCCCGGCCAAGGTGATCCGGCACCTGGTCAACACGGCGCGGACCTTCATCTTCGACACCGGGCTGGCGCCGGCCGCCGCGGGTGCGGCGCTGGCGAGCCTGCGCCTGCTCCAGCGGGAACCGGAGCGCGCCGGCCGGGCCCGCGAGGTGGCCGACCGGCTGTACGGGCGGCTCACCGCGTCCGGCCTGACCGCGGCCCGGCCGGACGCGGCCGTGGTGTCGGTACGGGCCCCGTCGGCTTCGGCGGCACTGCGCTGGGCCGCCGACTGCCGCGAGGCAGGTCTGTCCGTGGGGTGTTTCCGTCCGCCGTCGGTGCCGGACGGCATCTCCCGGCTGCGGCTGACCGCACGGGCCGATCTCACGGGGGACGAGATCGACCGGGCCGTCGAGACGATCCTTGGGACCGCCCCGGCCGGAGCCACGGACCGCTAGGGCGTCACGCGAGCACGTCCGCCCGTACACATGCGAGGAAGCCGTCCCAGGCCGGCCCGGTGAAGAGCACGGCCGGGCCGTCCGTCCGCTTGGAGTCGCGGACGGCCAGCAGGCCGCCACCGAGGACGGCGGTTTCCACGCAGTTGTTCATTCCGGTGCTGCGGCTGCTCCGCCGCCACCGCGCGCTGATCAGAAGTCCGCTGCTGGAGAGGGGGGTTGCGGACACGGGGGTGCCTCCTTACGCGTCGTCAGCGAGTGAGCTGATGAGATCCGACGAGTCCTGGGGCGGGAGGGCGTGCGCCTGGATGGTGCGGAATGCGGCGCTGTACGCCTCGAGGTCTTCCTTCCGCTCCAGATAGAGGCTACTCGTCAAATGGTCGAGTACCACCACATCCAGATCGGCGATGTTCGGAAATGAGAAAATGACGAACGGTCCGGTCAGGCCGAGATGACCCCCCACGCTGAACGGCAGTACCTGCAGCCGCACTTGCGGCAACCGGGCCACCTCCACCAGATGCCGCAATTGCGCCGCCATCACCCCGGGCCCGCCGAGCTGCCGCCGCAGCACCGCCTCGTCCAGTACGGCACTCAGCTCCAGCGGCGGATCCGCCCGCAGCACCGACTGCCGGGCCAGACGTACGTCGACCAGCGCGTCGACCTTGGGTTCCGGCAGCCCGCCCAGCGCGGCCCGGGTCACCGCGCGTGCGTACTCCGGGGTCTGCAACAGGCCCGGCACCACGGAGAGTTCGACCGTACGGGCCGAGCGGGCGCCCGCCTCCAGGCTGATGAAGTCCCGGTACTCCTGCGGCAGCAGCCCCCGGTAGTCGTGCCACCACTGGCGGCCGCGCCCGGTGTCGCCGCCCGGCCCGGGGCCGGCCGCCGAGGCCGACAGGGCCTCCAGCAGGGCTCGCTGCTCGGGGCTGACGACCTCTCCGTAGACATCGAGCAGGAGGCGGATGTCCTCCGGTTTCACGCCACTGCGCCCTGTCTCGATGCGGCTGATTTTCGACTGGTGCCACCCCGCGATCCGGGCCGCCTCACCACTGGTGAGTCCGGTCCGGTCACGCAGAGCACGCAGTTCCTCGCCGAGCTTGCGCCGACGCACCGCGGGACCGTGCTGCACACCCGCCTCCTTCCACCGGCACAGCTCGCACCAGTCTGCCGTCCAAATACGCTCTTCCGTAGCAGAGTTCACTGCATTGAGCGACAGATATATGCATATCTTGGGGGAACGGCAGCACCGACGGGACGATGGGTGGCACTCTGGCGTGCAGCACAGATCCGGGGCGGTTCGCCCCGGTGGGAAAGGGACCGTCGTCATGGCAGATCACCAGGAAGCATCCGTCACTCTGCCGAGCGATCCCGCCTCGGTCGCCACTGCCCGCCGCTACGTCGCGGAGGTGCTCGGCGACTGGGGACTGCCCGACGAGGCCGACACCGCAGACAGTGTCCGGCTGATCGTCTCGGAGCTCGCCACCAACGCCGTGCAGCACACCTTCGGCCAGTCGCCCACCTTCACCGTCGACATCCGCCTCGAGCGCGGGGAGTGGCTCCGCATCGGGGTGACCGACAGCCACCCGCGCTGGCCCAAGCGCCTCCCGGCCGCCGTCCAGCAGGACAACGGCCGGGGGATGGTCATCATCCGCTGGCTCACCGCCGAAGCGGGCGGCCGGCTCTCCGTCAGCCCGACCGAGGACGGAGGCAAGACCGTCTGGATCGCCCTGCCCTGGCCCGTGGGGGCTCCGGCGAAGAGCGTCACCGGCTGTTGAGCCGCGCTCAGCCCTGCCCGCGCTCCGCGGCGCTGCGCTCGATGCACAGCTCGTTGCCCTCCGGGTCGGCGAGCACCGCCCAGCCGGAGCCGTCCTCCCGGCGCCGGTCGTCCACCAGCTTCGCCCCGAGCCCGATCAGCCGCTCGACGGTCTCGTCCCGGGTGCCGGTGGACGGCTGGATGTCCAGGTGGACCCGGTTCTTGACGGACTTGGCGTCCGGTACCCGGATGAACAGCAGACCCGGCACGCCGGGCTGCGCCGGGTCCAGCAGGATCTCGCCGTCACCCTCCGCGTCGTCCGGGTGGATCGGGAAGCCGGTCACGGCGGACCAGAACTCGGCGATCTTGTACGGCTCGAGCGTGTCGAAGGTGATGTGGCGGACCGGGTTGACGAACATGCATCTCCTCGATGGCGGGTCCTGCGGCGGTGGCCGGGAGACCGTCGGACCGGTCCGTATACGGAACCGGCTGTGGGTGGCCCAGGAGTTGAACCGGGTGGCTCCCTGAAACGTGGGTTAACGCGGCGGAAAAGTGCCGCGCCTACCATGGCGGCCACGGCCTTCCGTCAATGATCACCCATCTGCCGGTAAAGCGGCGGTGCTCGGGACGGAAAGCCTTTCTCTGTATTGGGCAAGACATGCTTGGCCCGGATATGCGCAGGTCAACAAAGTGTTGAAGGCCGCTAGGGTCGGCCCCGCGCGACGTTGATCTTGTCCTGGAAGCTTGGTGAGTACGAGTGCAACTGACACCGCACGAGCAGGAAAGACTGCTCATCCACGTGGCCGCCGACGTGGCCGAGAAGCGCAGGGCGCGCGGGGTCCTCCTCAACCACCCCGAGGCGGTCGCCCTGATCACTTCGCACATCCTCGAAGGGGCCCGCGACGGGCGGACCGTGGCCGAGCTCATGGCCTCCGGCCGCACCGTGCTCGGTCGTGCCGAGGTGATGGAGGGGATCCCGGAGATGATCCACGACGTCCAGGTCGAGGCGACCTTCCCGGACGGCACCAAGCTCGTCACCGTCCACGACCCGATCGTCTGAAGGGGAGTACCCGCATGATCCCCGGCGAAATCGTCCACGGGGACGGCCCGGTGCGCCTCAACGAGGGCCGTCCCGTCACCCGCCTCACCGTGCTCAACGCCGCCGACCGGCCCGTCCAGGTCGGCTCCCACTACCACTTCGCCGAGGCCAACCCCGGCCTCGACTTCGACCGCCGGGCCGCCCGCGGGCTGCGGCTCAACATCGCCGCCGGCACCGCCGTGCGCTTCGAGCCGGGCATCCCGGTCGCCGTGGAACTCGTACCGCTGGGCGGGCTGCGCACCGTACCGGGCCTGCGCGGCGAGATTGGGGGGCCGCTCGATGGCTGAGCTCGACCGCAGGGCGTACGCCGACCTCTTCGGACCGACCGCCGGCGACCGGATCCGGCTCGCGGACACCGACCTCTTCGTCGAGATCGAGCAGGATCTCAGCGGCGGCCCCGGACGCTCCGGCGACGAGGCCGTGTTCGGTGGCGGCAAGGTGATCCGCGAGTCCATGGGCCAGGCCCGCACCACCCGCGCCGAGGGCGCCCCCGACACCGTGATCACCGGTGTCGTCATCCTCGACCACTGGGGCATCGTCAAGGCCGACATCGGCATCCGCGACGGCCGTATCTGCGGCATCGGCAAGGCCGGCAACCCCGACACGATGGACGGGGTGGAGCGCGCACTCGTGATCGGCCCCGAGACCGAGATCATCGCGGGCAACGGGAAGATCGTCACCGCGGGCGCCATCGACACCCACGTGCACTTCATCTCCCCGACCGTCATCGACGAGGCCCTGGCCTCCGGCATCACCACCCTCGTCGGCGGCGGCACCGGACCCGCCGAGGGCACCAAGGCCACCACCGTCACCCCCGGACCCTGGCACCTCGCCCGGATGTTCGCGGCCCTGGAGTCCTACCCCGTCAACATCGGCCTGCTGGGCAAGGGCAACACCATGTCCCGCGAGGCCATGCACTCCCAGCTGCGCGGCGGCGCCCTCGGCTTCAAGATCCACGAGGACTGGGGGGCCACCCCCGCCGTCATCGACGCCTGCCTGAGCGTCTGCGACGAGACCGGCGCCCAGGTCGCCATCCACACCGACACCCTCAACGAGGCCGGATTCGTCGGCGACACCCTCGCCGCCATCGCCGGGCGGACCATCCACTCGTACCACACCGAGGGCGCGGGCGGCGGGCACGCACCGGACATCATCACCGTGGTCTCCGAGCCGAACATCCTGCCCAGCTCCACCAACCCGACCCGGCCGCACACCGTCAACACCATCGAGGAACACCTCGACATGCTGATGGTCTGCCACCACCTCAACCCGGCCGTCCCCGAGGACCTCGCCTTCGCCGAGTCCCGGATCCGGCCCTCGACCATCGCCGCCGAAGACGTCCTGCACGACCTCGGCGCCATCTCCATCATCTCCTCCGACGCCCAGGCCATGGGCCGCGTCGGCGAGGTCGTGCTGCGCACCTGGCAGACCGCCCACGTGATGAAGAAGCGGCGCGGCTTCCTGCCCGGCGACGGACCCGCCGACAACCACCGCGCCCGCCGCTACGTCGCGAAGTACACGATCAACCCCGCCGTGGCCCAGGGCCTCGCCCGCGAGATCGGCTCGGTGGAGACCGGCAAGCTCGCCGACCTGGTGCTGTGGACGCCCGCCTTCTTCGGAGTCAAGCCCGAAGTGGTCATCAAGGGCGGCCAGATCGCCTACGCGCAGATGGGCGACGCGAACGCCTCCATCCCCACCCCGCAGCCGGTGCTGCCCCGCCCGATGTTCGGCAGCCACGGCCGGGCCCCCGGGCTGAACTCGATCAACTTCACGGCGCAGGCCGCGCTCGACGACGCACTGCCCGAACGGCTCGGACTGGGCAAGCAGTTCGTGGCCATCGAGAACACCCGCAAGGTGGGCAAGGCGGACATGCGCAACAACGACGCCATGCCGCGGGTCGTGGTCGACGCCGACACCTTCACGGTCACCATCGACGGGGAGGCCGTGGAGCCCGCGCCCGCGGCGGAACTGCCCATGGCCCAGAGATACTTCCTGTTCTGACATGGGACCTCTTGCGATGGGCGCAGCCCGATGAGCCTCGCCGCCCTGCTCGTGCTCGCCGACGGCCGCTTCCCCGCCGGCGGGCACGCCCACTCCGGCGGCGCCGAGGCCGCCTGCAAGGCGGGCCGGATCCACGACGCCGCCACCCTCGAGGACTTCTGCCGCGGCCGGCTCCACACGGCCGGACTCGTCGCCGCCGGACTCGCCGCGGCAGCAGCCCTCGGGCTCGACCCGGCGGTCCTCGACACCGCCGCCGACGCCCGCACCCCGTCCCCCGCGCTGCGCACCGCGGCGCGGCGGCTGGGCCGGCAGCTGCTGCGGGCCGCCCGGGCCACCTGGCCCGCCGCCGAACTCGACGCGCTCGCCGCGGCCTTCCCGCGCGGGGCGCACCAGCCGGTGGTGCTCGGGCTCACCGCCCGGGCGGCCGGGCTCGGGCCGCTGGACGCCGCGCACGTGGCGGCGTACGAGAGCGTCGGCGGGCCGGCGACCGCGACGGTGCGGCTGCTCGGCCTGGACCCCTTCGAGGCGAGCGGGGTCCTGGCCCGCCTCGCCCCCGAGCTCGACGCCGTCTGCGGCCGGGCCGTGCAGGCCGCGCACCGGGCCCGGCTGGAGGGCCCGGACGCACTGCCCGCAGCCTCTTCGCCACTGCTGGAGATCGCGGCGGAGGCCCATGCCGGCTGGCCGGTGCGCCTGTTCGCCTCGTGACCGCCTCCTCGCCGCTTTCCGACCGCCTCCACGACCACCCTGGAGACCCCCATGCACCTCGACCACGGCGTGACCTACCCCCAGCGCCACACCCACAGCGCCGAGCCGGTACGGGCGGACGGCTCGCGCCGCGCCCTGCGCATCGGACTCGGCGGACCCGTCGGCTCCGGCAAGACGGCCACCGTCGCCGCCCTCTGCCGCGCCCTGCGCACCGAGCTGTCCATGGCCGTCGTCACGAACGACATCTACACGCGGGAGGACGCCGAGTTCCTGCTCCGCGAGGCCGTCCTGCCGCCCGAGCGGATCAGCGCGGTGGAGACCGGCGCCTGCCCGCACACCGCGATCCGCGATGACATCTCCGCCAATCTGGAGGCGGTGGAGGAGCTGGAGGAGGCTGTAGGCCCGCTCGACCTGATCCTCGTCGAGTCCGGCGGTGACAACCTCACCGCCACGTTCTCCCGCGGCCTCGTCGACGCCCAGATCTTCGTCATCGACGTGGCGGGCGGCGACGACATCCCGCGCAAGGGCGGCCCCGGCGTCACCACCGCCGACCTGCTCGTCGTCAACAAGACCGACCTCGCGCCCTACGTGGGCTCCGACCTGGACCGGATGGCCCGCGACGCCGCCGAGCAGCGCGGCGAACTCCCCGTCGCCTTCCAGTCGCTGCGCGGCGAGGACGGCGTGGCCCCGGTGGCCGCGTGGGTGCGCGAGCGCATCGCCGCCTGGGCCGCCCGGTGAGTCCCACGGCGGCCGCCGCGCCTCCCGCCGCCCCGCCCGCTCCTGCTCCGCCCGCCCCGGCTTCGCCCGCTCCTGCTCCGCCCGCCGCGGGTCCATCCGTCCCGGCTCCGGCGGGCGTACGGGCCACCGCCCGGATCTCCGCCGTCGCCGACGGCCGCGGCGGTACCGCCCTGCCGCTGCTGGCCGGGGAGGGGCCGCTCGCGCTGCGCCGTACCCGGGGCACCGCCGACGAAGCCGGCGTGATGCTGGTCGGCGCGATGAGCGCCCCGCTCGGCGGGGACCACCTCACGGTGGAGGCGGCCGCCGGCCCCGGGGCCCGCCTCGCCCTGGCCTCGGCGGCCGCCACCCTGGCGCTGCCCGGCCGCGGTGGTGAGCCCGCGCGGTACGACGTACGGCTGACCCTGGCCGAGGACGCGGCCGTGCGGTGGCTGCCGGAGCCGCTGGTCTCCGTACGCGGCAGCGACCTGCGCGTGCACACCCGTGCCGAACTCGCCCCCACGGCCCGGCTGCTGCTGCGCGAGGAGCAGGTGCTGGGCCGTACGGGGGAGGAGCCGGGCCTGCTGCGCAGCCGGCTCGCCGTGACCCGGGGCGGGATCCCGCTGCTGGACCAGGAGCTGGCCTGCGGTCCGGGGGCGCCCGGCGGCTGGGACGGGCCGGCGGGGCTGGCGGGCCATCGGGCGCTCGGTCAGCTCCTCGTCGTGGACCCGGCGTTCGCCGCATCGCCGCCGGCCGCCGCGCTGCTGGGGGAGTTCGCGGCCGTCACCCCGCTCGCCGGTCCCGCCGTCCTCGTGACGGCTCTGGCACCTGATGCGCTGCGGCTGCGCGAGGTACTCGACGCGGCATGTCGCACGTACGCCTGGTAACCGCTGAGCAAACCTGGGACGAATGCGACACCGCTCAGCGGTACACGGCTTTCCGGTTATCGGGTTGGCAAAGAACGCGACCTTGCTCTGTTGTCAGGTGTAGGTCAGACGAAAGGATCCACCTGCAGGGACCGACTGCACCCGACCAACCCGGCCTCCTTCGGCCGGGCCTGACGCAGGGGGAACAACCACGTGATACGCACTGCAGCGCTGGGGAGCGCTGCCACTCTCATCACCGGAACGCTGGCCGCGAGCCTGCTGCTGGCCCCGCCGGCCGCGGCGGCTTCGTCCACCCGGAACAACCCGGTTCCGGAAGCGCTGGGCGTACAGCTCGCCGCCGCCCGCGCTGCCCGTACCGGCGTCGAGTGGAAGGACTGCCCCGCCGACTGGGGCTACGCGGCCCCGATCCAGTGTGGCTGGGTCAAGGTCCCGCTCGACTACGCCAAGCCGTTCGGCAAGACCATCGACCTCGCCGTCGACCGTGCCGTCAGCACCGGCACCAAGCAGGAGCACCAGGGCGCGCTCCTCTACAACCCGGGCGGCCCCGGCGGCTCCGGCATGCGCTTCCCGCGCCGGGTCACCACCCAGTCCCCGCTCTGGGTGAACACCGCCAAGGCGTACGACTTCGTGGGCTTCGACCCCCGCGGTGTCGGCCACTCGGCACCCATCTCGTGCATCGACCCGCAGGAGTTCGTCAAGGCTCCCAAGGCCGACCCGGTCCCGGACACCGAGGCCGACAAGAGCGCCCAGCGCAAGCTCGCCGCGGAGTACGCGGACGGCTGCAAGGAGCGCAGCGGCGAGATGCTGCCGTACATGACCACGCCGAACATCGCGCGTGACCTGGACGTCATCCGCGCCGCCCTCGGCGAGAAGAAGCTGAACTTCATCGGCGTCTCCTACGGCACCTACATCGGCGGGGTCTACGCGACCCTGTTCCCGACCCACGTGCGCCGCATGATCGTCGACAGCGTCGTCAACCCGGCGCAGGACAACATCTGGTACGAGGCGAACCTCGAGCAGGACGTCGCCTTCCAGATGCGCTGGAACGACTGGCAGGACTGGGTCGCCAAGAACGACAACGTCTTCCACCTCGGCGACACCCGCGCCAAGGTCGAGGCGAAGTGGCAGCAGCTGCGTGCCCAGGCCAAGGCCAAGCCGCTCGGCGGCGTCGCCGGTCCGGCCGAGCTGATCAACTTCTTCCAGGGCGCCCCGTACTACGACTCCTCCTGGGTCCCGGTCGCGCAGGCCTTCAGCGCCTGGGCCGCCGGTGACGAGAAGCCGCTGATCGACGCCATCGCCCCGGACATGTCCAACACGGCCGGCAACATCACCTCGGAGAACGGCAACGCGGTCTACACCGCGGTCGAGTGCGCCGACGCCAAGTGGCCGACCAGCTGGGCCAAGTGGGACGCGGACAACAGCAAGCTGAACGAGAAGTACCCGTTCCTGACCTGGTCCAACGCGTGGATGAACCTGCCCTGCGCGACCTGGAAGTCCAAGCAGAGCAAGCCGATCGAGGTCGGTGCCAAGCACGGCCTGGCGCCGGTTCTGATCGTCCAGTCCGAGCGTGACGCGGCCACGCCGTACGAGGGTGGCGTCGAGCTGCACCGCCGCCTCGCCGGCTCGCGTCTGATCACCGAGCAGAACGCCGGCTCGCACGGTGTCACCAGCCTGGTGAACCCCTGCATCAACACCCGGGTGGACGCCTACCTGCTCCAGGGCACGGTCGACGCCGCGGACGTGAAGTGCGGTCCGCACGCCACTCCGGTCGCCCCGGCCCCGGCCGCCGCGAAGTCGCTCGCCAAGACCCAGGCGTCCGACCTCCCGGCGCTGGAGGAACTGCCGGCCGTTCGCTAAGGCCCGCGGTGGCATGAAGCAGTACTGAGCACGGCTCCGCACGACACGGTTCGGCGGGGCGCGGCACGGGAGAAGGCTCAGCGCGTCTTGCGCCGGGCCTTCTTCCGTGCTTCCTCCTCCTCCGCCTTGACCTCGGCGGCGTACCGGTCGACGTACTCCTGGCCGGACAGCTGGAGGACGGCGTACATGATCTCGTCGGTGACAGCCCGCAGCACGGCCCGCTCGCCCTCCAGCCCGGCGTACCGCGAGAAGTCCAGCGGCCGGCCGAAGCGGATCGTCACGCGCCGGATGTTCGGGATCTTCTGCCCCGGCGGCTGGATCTCGAAGGTGCCGACCATCGCGCACGGTACGACGGGCACCCCGGCCCCGAGCGCCATCGCGGCCACTCCCACCTTGCCCTTGTACAGCCGCCCGTCGTGGGAGCGGGTGCCTTCCGGGTAGATGCCCAGCAGCTCGCCCTTGGCCAGGACCCCCAGCCCCTCGCGCAGCGCGGCCTGCCCGGCGTCCTTGCCCGACCGGTCCACCGGGATCTGTCCGGCGCTGCGGAAGAAGAACGCCGTCAGCCGCCCCTTCACCCCGGGACCGGTGAAGTACTCCGCCTTCGCGAGGAAGGTGATCCGTCGCTTGAGGATGGCGGGCATCAGGAAGTGGTCGGAGAAGGACAGGTGGTTGCCCGCGATGATCGCGGCTCCTTCCGGCGGAATGTTCTCCAGGCCCTCGATGCGCGGGCGGAACAGCAGCCGCAGCAGCGGACCGAGCAGCACGTGCTTGAGCAAGTGGTAGAACACCGGGGCGTTTTCCCTTCACCTGGCGGTCAGTCAGTGTGCCGTACACGGTGCCAGACGGACATGGCCTTCCGTTGCCCTGTGGAACGGACGGCGTCGTCGGGAGTTCATGCGGAGGCCGATCGGAATCGGCCAGAAGCGCCTCGCCGGAGGAGCGGCAGGTGAGGCGGGTGTACAGCTTCAGGTTTTGCTGGACGCGGCCATGCCGGCGGTCAGCAGGCCGAGGACCACCCAGCCGAACCACAGCCAGCCGTTGCTGCCGAGGGCCACGGAGTACGTGGCGACGGCCACCAGAGCGGCGAAGGTCATGACGGCCATCGCCTTAACGGATCCGGTCATGCCCCATGGTCGCGCGCGAAGGTGCTCCTCCGCTACTGGCCACGCGCCTGGAGCGAGGCCAGATAGGAGTTGTACGCCTCAAGCTCCTGGTCGCCGTCACGGTCCGCGGCCCGGTCCACGCGCTTCGCCGCCCGCTGCTCGGAGTGGTACCACTGGTAGACCAGCGCGATCAGCACCAGCACCGACGGGATCTCGCTGAAGGCCCACGCGATGCCGCCGCCCCACTGCTGGTCGAGCAGCGGGTCGATGCCGAGGGAGGCCGGCGGGTTCGCGTACGTCTTGATCATCGGCTCGCTCGCCATCATCACGGCGATGCCGAAGAAGGCGTGGAACGGCATGCCGGCGAAGAGTTCCAGCATCCGCATCACATAGCCGGGGCGGTGCGGGCCCGGGTCCACACCCATGATCGGCCAGAAGAAGATCAGACCCACGGCCAGGAAGTGCACCATCATGCCGATGTGCCCGGCCTTGCTCTCCATCAGGAAGTCGAAGAGCGGCGTGAAGTAGAGGGCGTAGAGGCTGGCGATGAACATCGGGATGGTGAACACCGGGTGGGTGATCACCTTCATGTAGCGGCTGTGCAGCAGCATCAGCAGCAGCTCGCGCGGTCCCTTGTGGCCGCGGGCGGCGGGCGGCAGCGCGCGCAGCGCCAGCGTCACCGGCGCGCCGAGCAGCAGGAGGATCGGGGAGAGCATGCTGATGACCATGTGCTGGACCATGTGCACGCTGAACATGACCATGCCGTAGTCGTTCAGCTTGGTGCACATCATCAGGGCGACGCTCAGCACGCCGGAGGCGAAGGCGATGGTCCGGCCCAGCGGCCAGTCGTCCCCGCGCCGGCGCAGCCGCACCAGACCCCACAGGTACAGGCCGAGGCCCACGAGCGAGCCGATCAGGAAGAAGGCGTCGAAGGAGAACTCCAGCCCGCGCCCGAGAGTGAACGGCGGCAGGTCCATGTTCATGTCCATGTCCATGTCCATGCCGTGACCGCTGTGATCCATCTGTTCACTCCCTTGACCCGTGGTGCCCCACCACAGTAGTGCCGCCCCCGGACGCGAACTCGTCCGGGGGCGGTCTCAGAAGGGGGGAAACATCACAGAACGGTCTGCGCCTCGTCGTACCGCTCCGCCGGGACCGTCTTGAGGGTCTGCACGGCGTCGGCGAGCGGGACCATCTCGATCTCGGTGCCGCGCAGGGCGGTCAGCATCCCGAACTCGCCGCGGTGCGCCGCCTCGACCGCGTGCCAGCCGAAGCGGGTGGCCAGGACCCGGTCGTACGCGGTGGGCGTGCCGCCGCGCTGGACGTGGCCCAGGATGACCGGGCGGGCCTCCTTGCCCAGGCGCCGCTCCAGCTCGACGGCGAGCAGGTTGCCGATGCCGGCGAAGCGCTCGTGGCCGTACTGGTCGGTGCCGCCCTCCTGGAAGTCCATGGAGCCGGCGCGCGGCTTGGCGCCCTCGGCGACCACGACGATCGCGAACCGCTTGCCCGCGGAGAAGCGCTCGCCGACGATCGCCGTCAGCTCGGCGATGTCGAAGGGGCGCTCCGGGACGACGATGGCGTGCGCGCCGGCCGCCATGCCCGAGTGCAGGGCGATCCAGCCGGTGTGGCGGCCCATGACCTCCACGACCATCACGCGCTGGTGGGACTCGGCGGTGGTCTTCAGCCGGTCCAGGGCCTCGGTGGCGACCCCGACGGCGGTGTCGAAGCCGAAGGTGACATCGGTCGAGGCGATGTCGTTGTCGATGGTCTTCGGAACGCCGACGATCGGCAGGCCGGCCTGCGCGAGCAGGTTCGCGGCCTTCAGGGTGCCCTCGCCGCCGATCGGGATGATGGCGTCCAGGCCGAGGTCGGCGACGTGCCCGCGGGCGCGCTCGACGCCGTCGCGCAGGTGCGCGGGCTGCACCCGGGAGGAGCCGAGGATCGTGCCGCCGCGGGCCAGGATGCCGCTCACGGCGTCGAGGTCGAGCTTGCGGTAGTCGCACTCCAGCAGGCCACGCCATCCGTCGTGGAAGCCGATGACCTCGTCACCGTGGTCGACGACGGAGCGGTGCACGACGGAGCGGATGACGGCATTGAGGCCGGGGCAGTCGCCGCCGGAAGTGAGCACACCAATGCGCATGGCAGGTAGAACCTTTGCAACGTGGGCCGACGACCGGACCACGTCGTCCGGTTGGAACTACCCGTCACCCTACAAGCGGATCCGCACCGGACTGAACCATCCTCCACATGCTGGTCAGATCCGTCGTGCGAACGCACGTCGGCCCGGACTCCCCAAGGGAAATCCGGGCCGAAGCAGCGCCGAACCCGGGCCGAACGCCGGACGGCGAGGGTGTTACGCGGGCTGCGTCGCCGCCGAGATGCGCTCGGCGCGCAGCGCCTCGTACCACGTGTCGTCGATGGGCGGCAGGGCGTTCACGTCGAGGGCCAGCTTCAGCAGCAGGTCCGCGATCTGCGGGTTGCGGGCCATCACGGGGCCGTGCATGTACGTGCCGAAGACCGTGTCGTTGTACGCGCCCTCGGTGCCGTCCCCCGTGCCGTTGCCGCGGCCCAGGCGGGTGCGGGCGAACGGCCTCGCGGACGGGCCGAGGTGCGTGACGCCCTGGTGGTTCTCGAAGCCCGTCAGCTGGGGCAGACCGAGGCGCGGGTCGATGTCGGCGAGGACGTCGCCGACGCACCGCTCGCCCTCGCCGCGCACGGTGACCACGTCGAGCAGGCCCAGGCCCTCCTGGCGCTCGCCCATGTCGTTGACGAACTCGTTGCCGAGGATCTGGTAGCCGGCGCAGACGGAGAAGACGATCGCCCCGTTCGAGACGGCCCGCTCCAGACCGCCGTCGCGCAGCAGACGCTCCGCGGCGAGCCGCTGCGGCCGGTCCTCACCGCCGCCGATCAGGTAGATGTCGCCCGAGGTGGGGATGGGCTGGTCGCTGCGCACGTCCACGCGCTGCACGTCCAGGCCGCGCTGGCGCGCCCGGCGCTCCACCACGAGGGCGTTGCCCTGGTCTCCGTACGTGCTCAGCAGGTCGGGGTAGACCCACACCAGACGCAGGCTGTTGTCGCTCATGCTCTTGTGTCCTCTGGAGGTATGAGTACTAGTTGCCGACGCGGCGGCGCACGTCCTGGAAGGCGGTGTAGTTGGCGATCAGCTCGATCTGCCCGGGCGGTGCCAGCTGCACGGCCTCGTCGAGGGTCTCGCACACCCGGAAGTCCAGGCCCGCGACCTCGAGACGGACCGCCAGGTCCAGCTTGCGGTCGCCGATCACGAAGATCGGGTGGCCGGCCAGACGCGGATAGTCCACGTCCCACAGCCAGGAGGTGTCCGTGCCGTCGGCGCCGCGCGCGTTCACCGAAAGGATCACCGGGGTCGGCGGCGGGTCGATCAGCGAAAACGTTTCGAGCCAGCCCGCCGGGTTCTTCGCGAGCAGCAGGCGCAGCTCACGGCCCTGGAAGCTGACCACGTCGTAGCGGCCGGCAACGGCCTGCACCTGGTACATGCGCTCCAGCGCGACCTGCGGCGGGACGCCGAAGACGGCGGCCACGGCGGCCGAGGTGGCGGCGTTCGCCTTGTTGGCGCGGCCGGGCAGCTGGAGGTGGATCGGCCAGGCCGAGCCGTGCGGGTCCAGCACGTGGTCCCCGGACAGCACCCAGCTCGGGGTGGGGCGCCGGAAACCGCACTCGCCGCAGAACCAGTCGTCGCCGGGGCGCTGCATGACGCCACCGCAGGAGGGGCACGACCAGGCGTCGTCCTTCCACTCCTGGCCGGCGGCGACCCACACCACGTTCTGCGAGGACGAGGCCGACCACACGATGAGCGGGTCGTCGCAGTTCGCGACGATGACGGCCTTGGAGCCGGAGAGGCCCTCGCGCCACTTCTCCGCGAGCATGCGGGTCTCGGCGGCGCGGTCCAGCTGGTCGCGGGAGAGGTTCAGCAGGGCGATCACCTTGGGGGTGACGTCCCGGGCCACCCCGGCGAGGTACTTCTCGTCCACCTCGATGACGCCGTACTTGGCGTCCGAGCCGCCCGCGAGGGCGGAGGTGATGCCGGCCGGCATGTTGGCGCCGAGGGCGTTGGAGACGACCGGACCGCTGGCCCGAAGGGCCTCGGCGATCAGCCGGGTCGTCGTGGTCTTGCCGTTCGTCGCGGAGACGAGGACGACATCGAGATGCTGCGCGAGCGCTCCGAGAAGATCGGGGTCGAGTCTGAGTGCGACCTTGCCACCGATCACCGATCCGCTTCCGCGTCCCGCGGCCCGCGACACCGCCGCCGCGGCCTTGCCCGCCGTCACGGCCAGCTTGGCCCGCGGCGAAAGCGGCTCTGTGTTGCCTGCCATCGTCCCTTGTCCTCCTTGCGTCGGTCGGCCCCAGCCTATCCAGTACCGGCCGGGGCCTTGACCGCGGCGCCCCCCGGGGCGCCGCGGATCTCCTCATATATTCGCCCGTCGTACCCTTACGGCCATGCGACAGCGCCCCATTCCCGGTACCGCCGGCCTCGTCCGCACCATGAGCCTGCTGGGCGATCCGGTGCTCCACTCGGCCTGCGCGGAGGTCACCGAATTCGGCCCGGCCCTCGACCGGCTCATCGAGGACATGTTCGCGACGATGTACGCCGCCGAGGGCGTCGGCCTCGCCGCGAACCAGATCGGCCTCGGGCAGCGGGTGTTCGTGTACGACTGCCCCGACGACGAGGACGTGCGCCACGTCGGGCACATCGTCAACCCGCGCCTGGTGGCGGCCGACGGGGACGAGTTCCGCGGCCCCGAGGGCTGTCTGTCGCTGCCGGGGCTGGAGGCGGGCACGGTCCGGTTCGACCGCGCTGTCGTCGAAGGGGTCACCTCCGACGGCGCGCCCGTACGGATCACCGGCACCGGGTTCTTCGCCCGCTGCCTCCAGCACGAGTGCGACCACCTCGACGGCACGGTCTACGCGGACCGGGTCACCGGGCTGCGCGCCCGGCGGCTTCGGCGGGCGATCCGCAAGGCACCGTGGGGCGCGCAGGCGGCTGCGGCCGGTCGGAACTGAGCGCGAGTCCCCCGCCGCGGCGGCGGGGGAGCGCACGGGGCCCGGGCCGGAAGCCCGGGCCGTCCGGCTAGAAGCCCGGGCCGTCCACGCGGTTGCCGGCCGTGGCCAGCCGGCCCCACAGCAGGTCGGTGAGTCCGGCGACCAACTCCGCACGCTCGCACGGGCGTTCGCCGAGCCACCAGTCGCCGGCGGCGTGCATCATGCCGACGATGCCGTGGCCCCAGATACGGGCCAGGCGTTCGCCGCCGGGGCCGAGGTCCACACGCTCGCCGATCACCTGGGCGAGCTCCTCGCCGAGCCGGCGCAGCAGCGGGGCCGAGTGCAGGCCCACGTCGAAGCCGCGCTCGGCGGCGTGCGAGTCCTCGGCCGGGTGCATCAGGAACCGGTACACCTGCGGGCGGGCCTCGATGGCCGCGAGATAGGTGTCGAGGGTGGACTCCACCCGCCTGCGGCGCTCGGCCGGGGCGTCGAGCGCGGCCCGCAGCGAGTCGAGCAGGGCGTCGGTGTGCCGGACGGCGAGGGCCTGGTAGAGCCCCGCCTTGTCGCCGAAGTGCCGGTAGAGGATCGGCTTTGTGATGCCGGCCTCCGCCGCGATGGCATTCATGGATGCCTTGGGGCCGTCCCGGAGGACGACCCGGTCGGCCGCTTCGAGCAGCTCCCGCCTGCGGCGCTCGGCCGCTCCCGGTTCGCCGGCCTGCTGAGTGGTCTCCATGACGTGTTTCTCTCCCCGCCCTTGCGATGGTGCGTGACGCCCACGCAACGTAACACCCCGCACACCCTCGCGAACGAATCGGCTGTACCGCGGAGGACTCTGCTTGACAGTGCTTACTCGTCGGTAACACACTGTGGCCACCGTAAGGGTTACCGCCAGTAACGCACTGGTGGATGCACAGGTGGAGGGGACATGGCGGAATTCACCATGGAGCTCAATGACGACCAGAAGCAGGTGCAGGACTGGATCCACGGCTTCGCGGCCGACGTGATCCGGCCCGCAGCCGCGGAATGGGACGAGCGCGAAGAGACTCCGTGGCCCGTCATCCAGGAGGCCGCGAAGGTCGGCATCTACTCGCTCGACTTCTACGCCCAGCAGTTCTTCGACCCTACCGGCCTCGGCATCCCGATGGCCATGGAAGAGCTGTTCTGGGGCGACGCGGGCATAGCCCTGTCGATCGTGGGCACCGGGCTCGCCGCCATCGGCGTCGTCGCCAACGGCACCGAGGAGCAGATCGGCACCTGGATCCCGCAGATGTACGGCACCCCGGACGACGTGAAGGTCGCCGCGTTCTGCTCCTCCGAGCCGGACGCCGGATCCGACGTCGGCTCGATGCGGACCCGAGCGGTCTACGACCAGGCCAAGGACGAGTGGGTGCTGAGCGGCACCAAGACCTGGGCGACGAACGGCGGCATCGCCAACGTCCACATCGTCGTCGCCGTCGTCGATCCGGAGCTCGGCACCAAGGGCCACGCCTCCTTCATCGTGCCGCCGAACACCCCGGGTCTGTCCCAGGGTCAGAAGTTCAAGAAACACGGCATCCGCGCCTCGCACACCGCCGAGGTGGTTCTCGAAGACGTACGCGTGCCCGGCTCCTGCCTGCTGGGCGGCAAGGACAAGCTGGACGAGCGCCTCGCGCGGGCGCGCGAGCGGGCCAGGGCCGGTGGTGGCGAGCGCGTGAAGAACGCGGCCATGGCCACCTTCGAGGCCTCCCGCCCGGCGGTCGGCGCCATGGCCGTCGGCACCGCGCGCGCGGCGTACGAGGTCGCCCTCGACTACGCCAAGACCCGTACGCAGTTCGGCCGCCCGATCATCGACAACCAGGGTGTGGCCTTCCAACTCGCCGACATGCGGACCCAGATCGACGCGGCCCGGCTGCTGGTGTGGCGGGCCTCCTGGATGGCGGTCGCCGGCAAGCCCTTCACCTCGGCGGAGGGCTCGATGTCGAAGCTGTTCGCGAGCGAGATGGCCAAGAAGGTCACCGCCCAGGCGGTCCAGATCCTCGGCGGCAACGGCTTCACCCGCGAGTACCCGGTCGAGCGCATGCACCGCGACAGCGCGATCTACACGATCTTCGAGGGAACCAGCGAGATCCAGCGCCTGGTGATCGCCCGCACGATCTCCGGCATGCCGATCCGTTAGGGGCTGAGCCGGGGCCGTGGGGCGCGGGGCCCGGGGCCAGGGGTACGGGCCGCACACCCGTACCCCACGGCCCGGGTCTCAGTGCAGCGGCGTGAGGCAGGCGCTGGTGAACTCGTCGGGGCCGTACTTCGGGTCGGCGAGGTAGTCGAGCGGGGCGCAGTGCGCGCCGGGCGTGTCCAGCCGCGCGGTGACCTTGTACTGAGCGCGGGGCGAGCCACAGGACACGACCTGCAGGTCCTGGTCGGTCCAGCTGCCCTCGTTGCGTACGCACTGCCCCACGGACAGCTGCTCCGGGCCGTCGATCACCAGGCCGAGCACGACGAGCGCCGGAACGGCCAGGAAGAGGAGCAGCGCCGGCACGAGGAAGAGCAGCGCCGCCGGGCGGCGCCACAGCGGCCTGCCCGGGTCGAGCGCGGGCCGGAAGCCGCCCGCCGGGGGAGCGAGTCGGCGGAAGCCCGCCCGCGCGCCGAGGTTCAGCAGCAGGGTGAAGGGCGTGATGAAGAAGGACAGCGGGCCCCACCAGCCCTGCCACAGGGTGTCCGAGGACATCCTGCGGTAGGTGGCGAGCCCGCAGTCGCGGCAGAACGGCCCGTCCTGGCGCAGGAACCGCATCAGCACGAGCATGCCCTGGTGCCCGCGTACGGTGACCGGCGCGGCCGGCTGCGCCCCGCACAGGCGGCAGTCGTACGCGCCCTGCGGAACCGGGTGGGGGCCGTACGGGCCCGCCTGCCGAGGCATCGGGTACGGGCCGTAGGGGCCGCCCTGCTGGGGGGCGTACGGGTGGTACGGGCCGGCGCCGTGCTGCGGTGGCGGAGTGGCCACGGGTGTCTCCTCGGTCTCGCGGTGATCAAGAGGCGGTGATCACCGCGACCCTAGCCCGGCCCCTCAGGCGCGCAGCAGCCGGGCGAGGGCGCGACGGAAGAGCAACCGGGCCGCCGCCGCGACCAGGGGGTCGAACGGCCGGCCCAGGCCGCGTACGCGCAGTTCCTCGCGCCACTCGACCTCGCAGCCGCCGGCCGGCCCGGGGCGGATCTCGATCTCCGCCCAGCCCGTGATCGCGCGGCCGTGCTTGATCAGCCGGACGAGCCCCGGCGAGGCCTGCGCCGGGGGTCTCCAGAGCACGACTTCCATCGGGTCGTCGAACGTGATCCTGCCCACGCCCGTGCGCGCCGTGAACAGTGTTCCGACGCCCGTGGGCGGTGCCGTCTCGATGATCGTCCGTGTGAGCGGGACCTGTGCGCCGTGGCGTTCCCAGTCCGTCAGCCTCAGCCATGCCTCGACGGGCGGCAGAGGCGTTCGGTGAACGAACCGGATACCGGGCATGAGCGCATGGTAATCGGGCATACACACCCTGAACTGGACCCCCGATATGGGTTCCGTCCGGGGGCGGCGATCAGCAATACTCACCGCCACCGTGGATCGCGGATTCGACCGGGTGACCACCGGCCCTCCCGCCCCACTTTGCGAGGAGGTGCGCCATGTGCTCCCACCAGCCCCCCTGCCCGTCCGCCGACAGCGCCGATCACGACGCCGCCCGCACCGTGGCCTTCCATCCCGAACAGGGCTGGAGTCTGCTCTGCAACGGCCTGGTGATCTTCGACGATACCGGCGAGCTGCTTCCCGACGGCCGCGCGGTGGAACCCCGCCGCCCGGCCCTGGTCTGAGCAAGGAGGCCGCATGCGCCAGCAGCTGATCCGCAAGCCCGTCCCCAAGCCCGCACCCCGGGACCTGGACCTGCGCACACCGTCGGGCAGACCCCTCCCGTACTGACGGGAGCCCCGACGTTACGCGGCCCACCGGCTGGAGTTCAGCCGGTGGACGCCGCCGCTCCGCCCAGGAACGCGGTCTCGTAGGCCTCGTCGCCGATCGCCGCGCGGGCCTGCCGCTCGCCCTGGTCCCGCAGGGCCGTCAGCGAGGGTGAGCCCATCTGCGGCCGGCCGAGCGTGCGCCACCAGGCGTGCCCGGTGCCCAGCAGCCGCGCCGCGAGTTCCCCGTCGCCGAGGGCCGCCACCGCAGCCGCGAGCAGGTCCAGGCCGAGCGCGATACCGAACCGGTCGCCGAGCAGCCGCTTGCCGGAGAGCATCGCCCGTACATGGCGTGCCGCCTCCCCGTGGTGGCCGAGCCCTAGTGCCGCGAGGGCCAGCACGTAGTCCGCGTACGCCCGCAGCCAGCGCTCGCCCAGTTCCGCGCAGGCCTCGCGCAGTCCCCGCGCCTCCTCGGCGGCCTCCTCGAAGCGCTCCAGGTCGCACAGCGCGTAGCTGGTGGCCAGCCGGCACAGGAGCCAGCCCGGGCCGCTGGTGCGGCCGCCGTGTCCGGCCCGCGACCGGGGCCCCGCCAGCTCCAGCGCCCGTACGGGATCCCCGGGCATCAGCACCGACACCGCGTGCAGATAGGCCGCGCGCAGCTCCGGCTCGGGATCCGCCAGCCGGGCCGCCGCACGGGTGCACTCCCTGCCGAGCTCCCGGGCCGCGCCCATGTCCCCCCGGAGCAGGGCGGTCAGCCCGAGGGCCCACACGGCCTGGCTGTACGCGGCCCCCGTGCCCGGGGCCGTCCGCAGCGCCCGTTCCAGGAAGCCCCGGCCCTCGTGCACGTGCCCGCACGAGAACCAGAAGAACCACAGGGCCCCGGCCATCTCGAGCGCGGCCGCCGGGTCGGCGCCGAGGAGGTGCTCCAGCGCGGTCCGCAACTGTGCGTGCTCGGCGGTCATCCTGCGGTACCAGTCCACCTGGCCCGGGCTCAGCCAGCCCCGGTCGGCGGCCTGGGAGAGCGCCGCGTACCAGTGGGCGTGCCGGTCGGCTACCGTCTGCTCCTCGCCGAGCTCGGTCAGCCAGTCGTGGCCGTACTCGCGGATCGTGTCCAGCATGTGGTAACGGGTGCCCGCGCCGCGCTCCTGGCTCCGCCGTACGACGGACTTCGCGACGAGCCCCGCGAGCACCCGCTCCACCCGGGAGGCGGGCAGCGGGCCGCCCGAGCACACCGCCCGGGCCGCGGCGACGTCGAAGTCCCCGGTGAAGACGGACAGCCGGGCCCACAGCAGCCGTTCCAGCGGCTCGCACAGCTCGTGGCTCCAGCCGATCGCGGTCCGCATCGTCCGGTGCCGGGGCTGCAGCGCGGGCCGGGTGTCGGACAGCACGGCGAAGCGGGCGCCGAGGCGCTGCGCCATCTGCTCCAGCGTCCACAGCCGCAGCCTGGCGCCGGCGAGTTCGAGGGCCAGCGGGATCCCGTCGAGGCGGCGGCACACCTCGGCCGCGAGCTCGGCCCGTTCGGGGTTCTCGAAGGCGTCCGCGGCCTGCGGGGTCGCGGCCACGGCGCGGGCGCGGAACAGGGCGAGGGCGTCGCTGTCGGGGCCCTCGCAGGGCAGCGGGCAGACCTCGACGACCTTCTCGCAGCGGCTGCCGAGCGGTTCCCGGGAGGTGATCAGGACCGTCAGTCCGGGTGCCGACTGGAGGAGTTCACCCACGAGATGGCGGCACTCGGCCACCAGGTGCTCGCAGGTGTCGAGGACGAGGAGCAGTTCCTTGTCGGCCATCCACGCGCACAGCTCCTCGTCGAGGGGGCGGGCGGAGTGGTCGGCCAGGCCGACGGCGTGGGCGACGGTCATGGTGAGCAGGCCGGGGTCGCGCAGCGGCGAGAGCTCCACCCACCAGACCCCGTCGGGCCGGGCCTGTTCGGGGTCGGCGGCGGCCCGCAGGGCGAGCCGGGACTTGCCGACGCCGCCCACCCCGGTGAGGGTGGTGAGCCTGCCGGAGCGCAACAGGCAGTGGAGTTCCTCGAGTTCGTGCTCCCGGCCGATGAAGCCCGTCGGGTCGGGCGGCAGGTTTCCCGGCGCGACGCCGGGAGCCGGATCGGGATCGCCGTCGCTCTCCGCGGAATCCGGCTGTTTTCTATTGAACGCGTACTCACCGAACACGGATGTATTGTGCGCGATCTTCTTGTCCGGTAGTGCCGTTCGGTCCGGATTGCCGTCACGTTGCCGGGACATCGGCCACAGGCCTCATGCCGTGAGTACGATGCTCCGTTCCGCGGAGAAGGCCCCCCAGTTGCCGTCGGGCAGCCGGGCGCGCAGCTTGAGCGTCCACTGCGTGCCGGCGGGCTCGGTCACCGTGAGCCGGTGCGACACCCGGGCGGCCCCGGAGGCGGGCACGGCGCCGGCACCGAACTGGATGACGGTGACGGGCCGTCCGTTGACGTGGAGTTCGTACTCGTTGGTCGGGCGGCCGGTGTCCGGGGCGGTCCAGGTCAGCGTGACGGCACCGGGGGAGGCGGTCGCGGTGAAATCGGCCGGCGCGGTGTTCGGACCCCGGCCGGGGGACGGCGGGGTGGTCACCTCCACGGCCGGGCCGTCGGGGGAGGAGTTGTCCGCGCCGTCGCGCGCCCGGACGGTGAAGGTGTAGGCGGTGTCCGGCTGGAGGCCCGTCAGGGTGGTGGCGGTCTCGGCGGGGCCGGCCGTATGGATCCGGATGCCGGCCTGGTAGACGTCGTACGCGGTCACGCCGGTGTCGTCGGTCGCGGCCGTCCAGGACAGGGTGGCCGCCCGGGGCCCCTCCGCCCGGCCCGTGGTGCGCGCGGGGGCGGTGGGGGCCTGGCGGTCCTCGGCCTTGGCCGCCGCAGTGGTCGCTTCGGCGGATGCGCCGGGGGCGGAGGTGTTCCCGGCGGCGTCCCGCGCGCGGACCGTGAAGGCGTAGGCGGTCTGCGGGGTGAGGCCGGTGACGTCCACCATCGTCTTGTCGGCAGGGAGTTCCCGGACCAGCCGGCCCGCCTGGAAGACCTGGTAGTTGGTCACCCCGTCGGCCGGGTCCGGCGCCTGCCACATCACGTGCACGGACGTGGCGCTGCCGGCCTGCGCGGTGATCCCGGCAGGGGCCGCCGGGGGCGTGGTGTCGGCCGCGGTGCAGGCGGCGAGGCCGGTGGCGGCCAGGCAGAGGGCGAGCAGGGGGACGATGCGTCGCACGGGGGGCCTTCCTCGGCATCCGCTTCCTCGTAAAGGTCTAGACATATATGGCACGGGCGCGGACGGCGCGGCAAGACCCGCGCGACAGGACCCGCGCGCCGGTGCGGCCGTACGACCCGTGCGGACGTGATCGTCAAGCACTGATCGCCCGTCACGGACGGTCAACACCCGTACGGCGTACGCGGGTTTCGCCCGAAGGCACCCCCTCTTGCGCCACGATGGGCGCCGCTCTCAGGAGGTATCGATGGTGATTTCGCTCTCCGTGGTCGTGCTGCTCGTCATCCTCGCGTGGATCTTCATGCGCAGCGGCGGCCTCAAGTTCTCCCACGCCCTCGTCTGCGCGCTGCTCGGCTTCTACCTCGCGAGCAGCAGCATGGCGGCAACCATCCACGACGGCCTGTCGGCCACCGCCCAAGTGGTCTCCGGCCTGCGGCCGTAAGCCGGTTGGGCCGCCTTGACCGACTGTTGCGCCTTCGTGAATCATCCGGCTCTTCCATGGACTCCTCCGGCCGTGCGATCTAGCGTCTGGCGGCGGCGCGATGTCATACGCACTGTCAATAGAACTGAAGAGAACGGAGGAGGTCCGGATGTTCCGAAGAACGCTGAACTGCGCCGTGGTCCCCGCCCTCATCGTCTTCACCGCGATGTACGGGATCTCCCCGGCGCAGGCCGAGGAGATACCGCGTACGTCGGCGTCTTCAACGGCATCGTCGCGGTCCGCGACGGGGGCTGACGCCGGGAATCCCCGCGGGGCCGGGCGGCACGCGATCCGTACCGGCCCGGCCCCGCGGGGCGCGCGTCAGCGCTCGGACCGATCGGGCTGCCCGGACGGTTCAGGCTGCCACAGCGGGTGTTCGCGCTCGGCCCATGCGCGGCCGACGGAACCCGTGCGCAGACCGCGCCGGGCCTCGGGGTCGGCGAGGGCCTTCCCGATGTGCGCGGCGACGACGAGCCCGAGGGCGAGGGCCAGCCAGTCGTGGACGAAGGTGGCGGCCGTGCGCCGGACGACCGGGACGAGGCCGGTCCACCACATGAGCATGCCGGTGCCCGCCATCACGAGCACCGCCCCGGCCAGCCAGCCCGCGTACACCTTCTGCCCGGCGTTGAACTTCCCTGCGGGCCGCGCCGTCGTCCGGTCGCGCCGCAGGGCGGCCCGCAGCCAGACCCGGTCGTGCGGCCCGAACCGGCCCAGGCGCCGCAGATCGACGCGGAAGGACCGCGAGGCGAGCCCCAGCAGGACCGGCACGCCGAGCAGCAGCCCGGACCAGACGTGCACGGTGACGACGAGGTGGCGGCGGCCGACGAGTTCGGCGAGCGGCGGCAGGTACAGGCAGGCCGCCGAGGCGACGCACAGGCCCATCAGGGCTGCGGTGGCCCGGTGGATCCACCGCTCGGCGCGGCTGAACCGGCGGACCCGCCCGGGGCGGTCGGCAGGCACGGGGGGCTCGGGGTGCTCGGCGCGCGCCGGCGCCGGCTCAGACCGTGGGGACATCGTCGCGTCCGTTCGACCGGCCGACCCAGGCGTCGACGTCGTAGCCGAGGTGCTCCCAGTAGCCGGGTTCGACGTCACGGGTGAGGGTGATGCCGGAGAGCCACTTCGCCGATTTGTAGAAGTACATGGGGGCGACGTACAGCCGGACCGGCCCGCCGTGGGAGTGGCCCAGCGGCTTGTCCTGCATGCGCAGCGCCAGCATGACGTCGTCCCGGCGGGCCTGGGGGAGCGTGAGGCTCTCGGTGTACGTGCCGTCGAAGCAGCTGAAGCGGATCGCCCGGGCCTCGGGGCGGACCCCGGCGGCGTCGAGCAGCCGCGCCAGCGGCACCCCTTCGAAGGGGGTGCCGGGAACCCGCCAGCCGGTGACGCACTGGACGTCCCGTACGACCCGGGTCTGCGGGAGCTGTTGCAGGGCGTCGAGGGTGTACGTCATGGGGCGGTCGACCAGGCCGTCGACGGTGAGCCGGTAGTTCTCGGGGCCGCGCTCGGGAACGGAGGAGGCCACCGAGTAGTAGCGGAACCCGCCGCCGTTCGGCAGCAGTCCGGTGAGGCCGGTGGGGTCCTTGTCGGCGGCCGCGCCGAGGAGGCTCTCGAAACCGCCCTGGACGTACGGGGCGGCGACCAGGCCGGCCGCGCCGAGCCCGACCATGCCGAGGACCAGGCGGCGGCCGATCGGCACGCCCTGACCGTCGGGGTCCGGTTGCCGTGGTGCAGGTACGGGTGCAGGTGCTGGGCTCACGGGACGATTCGACCACCGGCGGCGGCCCGGCGCCAGGGCCGGCGGGTGTCCGTCAGACTTCCGTCACACCTTGTGCGGGCCGCCGGTCGGGCGGGCTATGCCTTCCAGAAGAAGACCGCCGTCATCCGCTTGTCCTCCAGGGTCTGCCCGAAGTACCCGGTGGCGCTGTGGATCAGGTTCGCGGAGTAGAGCAGCAGCCGGTTGGCGCGATGGGGGACCCGTACGTCCTCGGTGAAGGAGTCGGGGGACACGAAGCGGGTGCCCAGCGCGTCGACCAGGTTGTTGTGCGGCGCGATCACCTGGTTGCCGCCCAGGGCGCCGCCGGGCAGGCTCTGGCGGTAGAAGCTCGTCCCGCAGTCCTTCGGGACCTTCGGGTTGAGGTAGAGCACGGCGGCATAGCGGCAGAGCGTCCGCGAGTCGGTGTGCGGCCGCGGCTCGGACTCACCCTCGCCGACGACCTGGACGCAGTTGTGGTTGAACGTGCCGCCGCCCGAGAGCTGTTCGGCCCAGATCTTCGGGGCGCCGGTCGACTTCCGCACCAGCCGCTCCACCAGGGCCAGTTCGCCCGGCTCCAGACCCGGCATGGCGCGCAGCCCCGGCCAGCTCTCGGGCTTGTGCGGATAGCCCTCGGTCCAGTCGTCCTTGGCGAGGCAGCGCTCCCGTACGGCGTCCGGATCCGGCAGTACGTCGTCCAGTACCCAGTAGTCGCGCCCGCGGGTCGGCTTGCGGTAGGGGAGGACCGGGAGGGGGGGAGGTAGGGGCATGGGAGGGACCGTAACCACCGGGCCCGGTGCTGCTCGCTCCGCAGGGAGTCAACGTTCCGTCAAGTGTTCCCCATGGGTGCCGGGATGGCGGAGACACGCCGGGGGGCGCCCGCCGCCGGTCGGGCCGGGTGGTTCACTGGCGGCATGCCGCTCGAGAACTACGGAGTGCTGTCCGGAACCGTGCACCGCCACTTCCGTGACCGGCCCGACGACCAGGGCCGCTGGTTCCACGTCCACCTGGAGGTCGATGCGCCCGCGGGCCGCTACGCGTGCGCCGTCGACGTGGACAGCAAGCAGTCCGCGACCGGCGTCCAGTGGAAGGTCTTCACCCTGTACGGCTCGGTGCTCGACCCGGTCGCCTCGCCCGCACCCGGTTACCACGACCTCGCCCGGACGTCCGGATCGGGCGCGCTCGACTACCTCCGGCACCCGGCGCTCGCGGACCGCCCCGGCTGTCTCCTGGGCGGCCGCCCGCCGCAGTGGATCCAGCGGATCCTGGACCGGCTGAACCCGCCGCGGCCCTGGATCTCGGGTTCCTACCTGGAGGCCTCCCAGGCGCTGGAGCCGATGCTCGTCCCCGGTCGGCCCGTCCTGATCTTCGGCGAACCCTTCGACGAGGGGCTCGGCATGCACAACATCCACCAGAACCAGGGCGACCCGTACGGCAGCCAGTGGTGGGCGGACAACGGCATCTGGCAGGACGGGGCCACGCTGACCCGGCGCCCGGACGGCCTCTTCGACGTGTTCGTCTCCCGGTTCTCCACGCAGCGGGAACCCACCGACGCCGACGGCCACCCGGTCTGACGCAGAAGCCGCTACGCGCACTGCGGGCGGCGGACCGCCACCACCGCGCAGGCTGCCGCGAGCGGCAGTTCCGCGCACACCGCCAGGGCGACGGCCGCCTGGGCGCTGCCCGCAGCCGCGGTCGTCACGTCGAACCAGGCGTCCATCACCAGCAGCGCGGCCGTCGCCGCAGCCAGGGGCGCCGCACGGGGATCGTGCCGCCTCAGCAGCAGACCCGTACCGCTCAGTCCCGCGGCCAGCATGGCGTCCAGCCCGATCCAGGCGGTGGACCAGTTGGAGACCTCCGCGGTCTGCGGCAGCGTTTTCGCCAGCACCACCATCCACGGGAGCAGCGCCACCCCGGCGCCGGTGAGCAGCGTCGCCAGCCGGGGCGTGCGGCGGGCCTGGAAGCGCGGGGCGACGAGGGTCATGGCGGTGGAGCTCCTTCCGGCCCCGGCGGTCCGTCCCCCGGGTACGACGACCACTCTGGTCGCGCGGGAGACCGGAATCAGTAGCGGCACTGTCCGAACCGGGGGTGGCACTGGCTACACCACCGGGCGGGCGCCAGGGTGGTGGAACGTCCCTGACCAGTGCGATTACCGTACGGGCATGGGACTTTCCGGGGCGCTGAGGCGTACCACCAGCTGGATCGCCGGCCATGCGCCCTGGTCGCCGTGGGCTTGGCGCACCACCGCCTTCACCGTCGCCGCGATCCCGATGGCCCTGCCCGGCGTGTCCGCGTTCACCTACGTGGTCGTGGCGCCGGGGCGGACGGCGCCCACGCTGCTCGGGATGCTGCTCCTGAGTCCGCTGCTCACCCTGCTCCAACGCAGCCGGTTCCGGGAACTGGTGGAGCTGGAGATACCCGCCGTCGGCTACGCGCACCGGCCGCTGCGCCCGCGCGGGCTGCTCGAGCGGCTGCGCTCCGAGTCGACCTGGCGGCAGTACGGATACCACCTGCTGGTCAGCCCGCTCGCCGGGTTCGGTGGGGCGCTGATCGTCTTCTCCTGGGCCTGCGGGGTCGCCGGGGCCACCGTGTACGCCTGGGCGTGGCTGCTGCCCGTCGAGGACCGCGGCCTGGGCTGGACCCGGGGCTTCGACCTCGCCACCGTGCTCGGTGCTCTGCTGCTGCTGGCCACCCCCTGGCTGGCCGCGGCCCTGGCCAGGCTCGACGCCTTCGCCGCGGCCGCCCTCCTCGGACCCAGCCGGGCCAAGGAGCTGGAGCGCCGCGTCGAGGACCTCGCCGAAAGCCGGGCCGGTGTCCTCGACGCCGCCGACCTCGAACGCCGCCGGATCGAACGGGACTTGCACGACGGCGCCCAGCAGCGCCTGGTCTCCCTCGCCATGAACCTCGGCATCGCCCGCGCCACGCTCAAGGATCTGCCGCCCGAGGCGAGGGCCGTCATCGACGAGGCCCACCGCGAGGCCAAGGAGGCCATCGAGGAGCTCAACAGCCTGGTACGCGGCCTGCATCCGGCGGTCCTGGAGGACCGGGGGCTCGACGCGGCCCTCTCCGGGATCGCGGCCCGGGCGCCCCTGCCCGTCGGTCTGACCGTGGAGCTGGCGCGCCGGCCCGGTCCCACCGTCGAGGCCGTCGCCTACTTCGTCGTCTCCGAAGCCCTCGCCAACGTCGCCAAGCACGCCAAGGCCTCCCGCTGCCGCGTGGAGGTCCGCGGGGACGCCGACCTGCTGCGCATCACCGTCACCGACGACGGGGTGGGCGGCGCGGACCCGGCCGGGGGCACCGGACTGGTGGGCCTGCGCAAACGCGTAGGGTCGGTCGACGGAACCATTGTGATCAACAGCCCCCTCGGGGGCCCGACCGTCGTGACTGTGGAGCTGCCGTGCGGGCTGTGATCGCCGAGGATTCGGTGCTGCTGCGAATAGGGCTGGTCAAGGTCCTCGAAATGGCCGGATTCGAAGTGGCCGCCGAGACGGGGGACGCCGAGGCCCTGCTCGCCGCCGTCTCCGCACACGAGCCCGACCTCGCCCTGGTCGACGTCCGCATGCCGCCCGGCTTCACCGACGAGGGCGTGCGCGCCGCCCTGATGATCCGCCGGCAGTGGCCCGGAACCTCGGTCCTGCTGCTCTCGCAGTACGTGGAGGAGCGCTACGCCGCCGATCTGCTGGCCAGCCGGACCGGGGGCATCGGGTACCTGCTCAAGCAGCGCGTCGCCGACGTCGAGGAGTTCATCGACGCCCTCAAGCGGGTGGCGGCCGGCGGCACCGCGCTCGATCCCCAGGTCGTCTCGCAGCTGCTGCTGCGCCGCGGCGGGGGCATCGACCCGCTGGAGCGGCTGACCCCGCGCGAGCGGGAGGTGCTCGCGCTGATGGCCGAGGGGCGCTCCAATGCGGGGATCGCGGCCCAGCTCGTCATCAGCGAGAGCGCGGTCGCCAAGCACATCAACAACATCCTCGCCAAACTCGACCTGCCGCAGGCCGACGGCGACCACCGGCGGGTCCTCGCGGTCCTGCGCTTCCTGGACGGCGCCTCGTGAGCGGCGGAGGCGCCAGGGGCGGCGGTGGCGGGCGGCGTCCGCAGCGGGTGGCATGGTTCGTGGCCGCCGTCCTGAGCGCCCTGCTCGTCGTCGCCCCGGCCGCCTGGCAGGTCTGGGCCTACACGTCCACCGAGAGCGGGACGCTGAGCGGGACCAGCGGCGAACGCCCGGTGTCGGCCGTGGAGATCGACGCGGGCAGCTCCGACGTACGCGTCACCCCCCGCTCCGACCGGCAGGTGGCCTACCAGGCCGAGGTGCGCTGGTCGGTGACCGCCCCGAGGATCGAGGAGAGCTGGCTCGGCGAGACCCTGAAGCTGACGCCGCGCTGTCCGGCGGCCGGAGCCGTCGTGGAATCCGGCATCGGGTGCTCGGTCCACCTGGACGTCACGGTGCCCGTCGGCATCCCGCTGAAGGTGACCGCGGGCTCCGGCACGATGGCCGTCAGCGGGCTGGGCGGCCCCGTCGACGCGGAGGTCGGTGCCGGGCAGCTCCGGCTGACCGCGCTGCGCGGACCGCTGCGCGCGAGCGTCGGCTCCGGCTCGCTCGAAGCCTCGGGACTCGCCTCGCCGCAGGCCGAGATCCGGGCCGGGGCGGGCTCGGCCGTCGCCCGCTTCGTCGCCCCGCCGGAGCAGGTCACCGCGCGGGCGGGCGCGGGCAGCCTCCGGCTCACCGTGCCCACCGCCACCCGCTTCCGGGTCACGGCCCGGGCCGGGGCGGGCCGCTGCGACGTCGCGCCCACGATGCACGATCCCGCCGCATCCGGCCGGCTGGACATCTCGGCGGACTCGGGCCACGCCGAGGCGGGCTACTGAGTCCCGGGCCTATGGCTCGACGTCGACGGCGAGGACGTAACCGCCCGCCTCGACGCTGTCGCACAGGGCGCGGCACTCACCGAAGAGCTCGCCGAACTCGGGCTTCTGCTGCCATGCGCCCATGGCCTCCGGGTCCCGCCAGGACGCGAAGGAGACGAAATGCGCGGGGTCGGCCGTATCGCGGATCAGCTTGGCGGAGAGGAAGCCGTTGCTCGCCGCATTGGTCCAGGTCAGGAAGGCGGTCCAGCGTTCGATGAACTCGTCTTCCCTGCCCTCCGACACGTGCCAGTTCCCCGAACTCCAGTACCTGTCGTTCTCCGGCATGGCCCACCACCTCGACGCACGGCCCCTCCACCAGGCTAGCCGCGTACTCGCGGGTCACCTCCGGACGCCGCTCCCTGACCCCGGGGCGTCCGGGAGGCGGGTCCAGGGCCGGGCGGCCACGGCGGATGCCGTGGCCGCCGGGGCGGTCAGGTGCGGGGCGGGACCCGGGAGGGGCGGCCCGTGCCGCGGGTGAGGGAGTACCCGAAGATACCGGCGAGGGCGCCGAGCAGTCCGCCCGCCGCGGTCCAGACCCATCGGTCGGACCACCGGCCGCCGGACCAGCCGTCGGCCGGCTCGCCGATCGCCGCGGGCTGCTGCTTCGCCGAACTCCCGGAGGCCGCCTGAGCGGTCTTGCCGATGCCGGGTACGAGGGGCGCCGCCAGGGCGCCGTCCACCGCGTAGGCGCCTCCCGTGTCGCTGGTGACGGCCTCGACCTCGGCCCGTACGGGAAGACCGAGGTCCTCCTCCGCCACGCCGACGACCGTCAGGCGGACGTAGTAGCTGCCGGGCAGCGGGTCGTTGGCCCAGGGCTCCGCTCCGGGGCGGACGGTGCGCAGGGTGCAGGACAGGTCGACCGAGGCGGCCTCCTTGGCCGCCGCGGCCCGCTGTGTGCCGTACGTGCACGCCTGGCGGCGGCGCAGCCCGTCGTAGACGTCGAGCTGCCAGGTCGAAGCGCCGTGCCGGTTCGCCGCCGGAGGCAGATTCACCGTGGCCTTGACCGTGGCCCGCTGCCCCGAGTCCAGCGGGACCACCCAGTAGAGGTAGTCACCGGTGGACGCGTCGGCCGTGGCCCGCCCGCCCGGCCGGATCGCCGTGGCGGTACGGAACGCCGTGCCCGCTTCGGTGGGCCCGGACGCCTTGCCGCCGGGGCTCGGGCTCGCGCTCGCGCTCGCCGACGGGGTGTCCGCCGCGGCCGCGCCGGCCATGCCGAGCACACCGCCGACGGCGAGGGCAGCGGCGGTCAGTATGCGTACGGTACGCATCAGTTCGTCCTCCAGACCGAGATACGCCAGCGGGAGATCCAGCCCCACAGCAGACCGGCGACGAGACCGGCGAGCACGAGCACGCCGAGCAGCCACCAGCCGCGGCCGAGGCCGAACGCGGCCGCGTCGGACGCGTCGTCGGGCCCGTCGACCAGGTCGATGGTGAGCTCGACGGGCAGGCCCGGCGTGGTCTTGACCGAGGCGGGCGCCGAGAAGGAGTTGCTGATCTGCAGGCAGACCGTCTCCGCCGCCGGCTTGCCGTCCCCGTCCCCGTCCGCGCCGGCGTCGTCGAGCTCGGCCTTCGGGTAGCGCAGACCGGCCGAGATCATGTCGGTGCGTCCGTCGCCCGCCTCCGAGCCGCGGACGATCTCCCGTCCGTGCACGGTCGTCGCCCGCAGCAGGACGCCGTAGTCGTTGTTGACAGCCCGGTCGGCGGCGATGCTCACCGAAGCGCGCAGCTCCTGGCCGGGCTTGACGTCCACGCGGTACCAGCGGTGCTCGCCGAACGTCTCACGGTCGGTGTACAGGCCCGCGCCGAGCTGCGGGGCGCCCTCGCACTGCTTGGCGCCCTCGGTGGCCACCGGGGTGACGACCGGGGTGGCCGCACGGCCCACCAGCTGCTTGACGCGGCCGGACAGTTCGGCGGTGTGCTGCACCGAGGTGTAGGTACCGCCGGTGGCCTCGGCGATGCAGATCAGCTGGTTGCGCGTCTTGGCGTCCGGGACGAGCCCGAGCGTGTCGATGACCAGGTGGATGCCCTGGGCCGCGATGTCCCGCGCCACCTCGCACGGGTCGAGCGGGGCGCAGGTGTCCTCGCCGTCGGTGATGAGCACGATCCGCCGGGTGGCGTCACCGCCCTTGAGGTCCTCGGCCGCGCCCAGCAGGGCCGGCCCGATGGGCGTCCAGCCGGTGGGGGCCAGGGTGGCCACCGCCGTCTTCGCCTCGGTCCGGTCGAGCTTGCCGACCGGGTAGAGCGGCTTGGTGTCCTTGCAGCCGAGTTGCCGGTCCTCACCCGGATAGGTGGCCCCGAGGGTGCGTATCCCGAGCTGTACCTCGTTCGGTGTGGCGTCCAGTACCTCGTTGAACGCCTGCTTCGCCGCGGCCATCCGGGACTTGCCGTCGATGTCGGTCGCCCGCATCGAGCCGCTGACGTCGAGGACCAGCTCGACCTTGGGGGACTCCTTCGCCACCGGTTCGCCGGCGGCGGCATTCGCCGGGAAGAGCCCGACCGCCAGAGTGGCCAACAGGCCGCAGGCCCCGGCCGCCACCCATTTTCTTGTGATCATCGCCGGATCGTATTGAGGATCGACCGCCAAACCAAAACGTTCCCGGGAACCGGCGTTCACTGCTGTCCGCCTCTCGCGGGGTGAGGGCCTCCGCGACCTGCACCACTACCTGCGGTCGGCCCGGGACGGGCCGCATGGGGCAGGCGGGTAGGGGCCTGAGCGGGACTCCGCCCGGCTGCACCACCGGGCGGGCCGGCAGCCGTCCTGGACGCGGGGCGCGTCGCCGAGGAAGGCCCGCCCGCCGGGTGCCCGCCGAGCCGCGGCACCCCCTCACCCGATCACTGCTGCGGGCCGCGGCACCCGCCACTACCCTGGACGGGGGGACGGTGTGCAGCGCCCCGTCGGAGGCGACCTCATGAGACGACGCCATCACTTCCACATCGAGCACGCGGGGCACTCCGTCAGCGCCACCATCGAGACGGGCCACCGCGTCGAGGTGGAGATCCTGGTCGACGGCAAGGAGACCGGGCACGGCACCACGCACCACGACCGGCCCGTCACCGTGCAGGTGGAGCTGCCGACGGAGCCGCCGACACCGGTGTCCGTCCGCGCGACACCCGGCCCCGGGGTCCCCCGCTGCGTCCTCGAGGCCCCGGACGCCGTTCCCCAGGTCATGTCCCCGCGCATCTACTGACGACGCGGCCGAGCGGCACGCGCCCCGGCCGCGAGTACGCGTTGAGGTCGCCCGGGCCCACGTTGCCGGGGAAGCTGCGGCCGTTGCCGCTGACGCCGCTGCGGCCCAGCCACCGGCCCAGCAGGCGGGGCGGGAGGTCCTGGACCTCGCAGAACTCGCCGACGAGCAGTGGATGACCCTGGTGGAGGACGACGACGGCGGCCCCGAAGCCCTGGTCGGGGCCTGCGCGAAGGCCGGCTTCGTCCCCTCGCTGCGCTACCGGATCACCGACCGCAAGATGCGCCACGACCTGGTGGCGGCGGGCCGGGCCGTCTCCCCCACCCAGCCCACGGCCCCCGCGGTGGAGGGCGCCGTGATGCGCCCGCTGCGCGGCACCCCTGTCACGGGCCGCCTCCGCCTCGCCTGGAACCGTTCGGCGGTCTCGGCCGGACAGGCGGACACCCTCTACCGCGCTGCGGTCGGCGCGTACCTGGCCGACGTGGACGACAACCCCTTCCACCGCGCGTGGTGGAGCGCCCACCCGGAGGCCCACCCGATCCTCGGGTGAGGGCCCGGCCCGCCCGGCACAGGCGACCGTTGGGGTGATGCCGTACGGCCGGCCCGGCTGCCGCCGGGACCCCGCGGCGCGGGTGCCGTACGGTCCCCGATGTGACCGAGCCGACCGAGGCGACCGACGTGACCGTGACCGTCGGGCCGGACGCCCTGCGCGTCCTCGTCCTGGCGGGCTCCTCCCGCGCGGGCTCCGTGAACGCCCGGCTGGCCGCACTCGTCGCGGGACAGGTCGAGCGTTCCGGCGCCACCGCGGACCTCGCGCGGATGCGCGACTTCGCGATGCCGGCCTACGACGGGGACGCCGAGGCGGACGAGGGGCCGCCGCCCGCTGCGGCAGCCCTGCGCGAGCGGCTGCTCGCGGCGCAGGCCCTGGTCATCGCCTCGCCCGAGTACAACGCGTCGATGCCCGGCGTGCTCAAGAACGCCGTCGACTGGGTCTCCCGGTTCCGGCCGCAGCCGTTCAAGGACAAGCAGACGCTGCTCGTGTCGGCCTCGCCCTCGATGGTCGGCGGCAACCGAGGCCTGTGGGCTCTGCGCGTCCCGCTCGAACACCTCGGGGCGCGGGTGTACCCCGACATGTTCAGCCTGGCCATGGCGCACTCCGCCTTCCGCGAGGACGGCGAGCTGGTCGACGAGGGCCTGCGCGAACGGCTCGCCGCCACCGTGGACTCGTTCCTGGCGCTGGCCGAGGCGGACACCCGCTACCTGTGCCTGCAGCGCCGCTGGTACGAGTTCCTCGGTGACGAGAGCAGCGCCCCGATCACCCAGCGCGCCGAGGACTGAGGGCGGCCCTCAGGAGGGGACGCGGCCGGAACACGGCAGCAGCCGCTCGTCGTGGACCAGGCCCGCGACGTGGTCGGTGACCATGTCGAGGATCGCCGCCGCCCCGGTGCCGTCGCCGAGCACGAGGAAGTTCAGGGTCAGCCCGTCCGTCATGGCCGCCAGATAGCGGGCCAGTACGGGGACGGGGACGCGTAGTTCGAACTCCATGCCGAGCCGGACCTGCTCGATGAGCTCGGTGTACGTCGCGCAGTACAGCTCGTACTGCCGCCGGGCCAGATGCTCGAACCCCGGCTCGCGCAGGGCGTACTGCGTGAGCTCGTACGTGAGCATGTGCTCGGCGGGACGGGTGCGGACGTGGTCCCAGTACGCCTGGAAGCCGGCCCGGACGGTCTCCCGGAGGGTGGTGCGCGGCCGGATCGCCTCCTTCACCACCGCCAAGTAGTGCTCGGTGATCGTCTCGATGACGGATTCGAGCAGCGCCTGCTTGGAGTCGAAGCAGTAGTGGAAGACGCTCAGTGACACGCCCGCCTCGGCGGCGATGGACCGGGTCGTCGTCCTCGGGACGCCGTCGCGGGTCATCGCGCGGATCGCGGCCTCGGTCAGTTGCCGGCGCCGCTGCGCCAACGGCATCCGTGCCATGCGGATTCGGTCTCCTTCGTTCGCGTACCGCACCGGACGCAGCGGCGGGACGGACCGGCGGACGGCCGAGGCCGGGGCCGTCCGGATCGAACGAGCCGATCCGGACGACCCCGGCTTCCGGGCGCCGCCTCGGCGCCGTCAGCTGCTGTAGACGCCGACTTCGTACAGGGAGTAGCCCCACTGCGTGCCGCGCCCCACGCCGTGGACGCGGACGTAGCGGGCCGGGACGCCGGCGAACTGCGCCGTGTCCAGACCGCCGTCACCGGAGGTCGTGGACCACACCGTCTGCCAGTTCACGTCGTCCGTGGAGACCTCGATGCGGTACGACTTGCCGTACGCGCGCTCCCAGTCGAGGGTGACGCGCTTGACGAGGGCGGGGGACCCGAGGTCGATCCGGAGCCACTGGTCGTCGCTCCAGTCGCTCGCCCAGCGGCTGCCCGTGCTCCCGTCCACGGCCCTGCCGGGCGCGTAGCTGACGAACGGGTTCCACTCGGCGGAGCTGGCCGAGGCGGGCGCGCCCGCGGCGAGGTTCACCCCGGCCTTGTGCTGCTCGGACGCCCCCCAGGTGTGCAGGTAGGACTCGGCGCCCTTGAAGAGGTCGTCCACGACCCCCTGGCCGCCGACGAGCCGGATGTCCTCGATCCAGTCGGGGACCATGCCGTAGTGCGCGGCGCCGTCGGTGTTGAAGTCCCAGGTGCGCTGCCCGGCGGTCTGCTTGTCGATGACGGAGCCGCCGTCGGTGCTGCGGAACGGGTACTTCACCGGGTTCGGGGTGTCGGCGCCGCGCGGGCCCGGCCAGCCGCCGACCCCGTTCATGTCGGTGCCGTACCCGTAGCCCACCTGGTATTTGTCGCGCAGCGCGTCCGTACGCTTGGCCTCCGCGCTGAACCCCTCGGCGCCGTTCATGTACTGCGCGGCGAATCCGCCCAGCTTGTAGAGGCGCTCGGTCCAGCCCAGGTCCATCCAACTGTGCGAGGAGATCACGCCCGGGTAGGACTCGGACTCGAGGATGTCGAAGGCCCGGCCCGCGGCCTTGACGCTCATGTGGTCGACTTCGAGCATCATCTTGCGTTTCATCATGCCGCGCACGGCGTACTCGCCCAGGTCGGTGAGACCGCGGGTGTTGCACTGCGCGTCGGCCGCGTACGAGGGGACCGCCACTCCCGCCGGCAGCTCCTTCTGCGCCGAAGGCGCCGGCGCCAGGCCGATCGGGTTGTCGTGCTGCGGGCCGGCGCACTGCTCGGTCTTCCAGAAGGTGCCGGTCGACAGGAACTGCCCCACGTTGATCGCCGTGCCCAGGGCGCCCTCGTCGAAGCGGACCCCGCACAGGGCGTTGTCGAACTTGTGGCAGAGGAACATGCTGCGGACGCCGATCCGGTACAGCTCGTCGAGGCCGCGGTCGACGTCCTCCTTGCTGCACTGGGCGATGTCCAGGATCTGCTTGCAGCCGAACGGCTCGGAGGTCTCCACGCCCAGGACCACGGCCAGCTTGCCCTGCTGGATGACGTCGCGGGCCTGCGCGGAGTCCGTGACGATCCGGAACCAGCCCTTGCCCGGGCCGCCGTACATCTTGTCGATGTAGGCCTGCATGTCGTACGTCTTCTGCGCCTCCAGGCGGATGGCGGTCATCTCGTCGCAGCTGCGGTCCTTGAAGAAGTAGACCGAGCAGATCACCCCGTTGGTGACGAGGTCGTTGACGAGTACGCGCTGGCCTCCGCGCCAGGCTCGTTCGATCCAGGCGTAGTAGTTCTGCTGGTGGGTCAGCGAGTCGTGGGCGGGCCAGTCCTTGAACGTCGGCCAGCCGTTCGGATCGTGCTTGCCGTCCCCGCCCTTGGTCACGAAGTCGAAGATCGCGAGAGAGCCGTCGGGGTAGTGCTCGGGGCAGTCCTTGAGGGCGTCGGCGACCCCCAGTTCGGAGAACGGCTTGCCGCAGATGAGCCGGCCGCCGAAGCCCTCGTTGGACATGATGTGGTCGTGGGCGTCGATGAAGCCCCGTACCTGCCCCTGGGCGTCGGTGCCCTTGAACGGCTCGCCCGTCACGTTGATCTGGGAGTCGGGCGCGGGCCGCGCTGAGGGGTTCCACCAGCCTGCGTCGCCCTCGGCGGCGGCGCCGGGCGAGGGGCCGAGGGCCATGGCCACCATGGCGAGGAGGAGGGTGAGCAGCGCGAGGGGCCTGCGCCTGCGGTGCGGGGCTCGGGTCATGGTCATCACTCACGTCATCGGTCGGCGGATGGCGCGGTCGAGGACGCAGACCGTCTGAGGGAGCCGGTGAATTGTCATGTCCCGCGCAGGCAGTGCGACGAGAATCGCGACTGGCGCGAGCAGAGTCAATAGTCCGGGACAGATGACCTGATGGAGTGTCAGGTGTGGTGGGGCGTCGGCGTCAGGGAGGCCCGGGGCAGGGCGCGGGATGCCGCCGTCGACCCGGACGGCGGTCGCAGCGGCACCCGTCCGCGGGCACCGCTGCGACCGGAACGCGCCCCTGCGGGGCGCGCCCGCGCTACTCGGCGGCCTCGCCGAGGACCGCCGCGATGCCCCGCGCGAGGCAGGGGATCCGGTGCGTCGGGATGCCTGCGATGTTGATCCGCCCCGCGGTCGTTCCGTAGATCGCGAACCCGCTGCGCAGCCGAAGCATCTGATGCGGCGTGAGTGGCAGCATCGAGAACATCCCCTTCTGCCGCGCCAGCACATCGGCCTGCGCGTCCCAGCCCAGCGCGGTCAACTCGCAGGTCAGCTCCTTGCGGTTGTCCTCGATCCGGGCCCGCATCCCGTCCAGCTCGGCGCGCCACAGGGCCCGCAGACCGTCGTCCTCGAGGATCGCCGTCACCACCGCGGCGCCGTGCTCCGGCGGCATGGAGTAGAGCGTGCGGGCCGCGTTCTGCAGCGCCGTCTCCACGTGCCGCAGCGACTGGCGCGACGCACCGAGGACGACTGCGCAGCCGGTCCTGTCGCTGTAGAGCCCGAAGTTCTTCGAACAGCTGATGGCGACCAGCATCTCCGGGACCCGATCCGCGAGCAGCCGCGTGGCCGCCAGATCGGCTTCCAGACCGTCGCCGAGCCCGTGGTACGCGAGGTCCACGAACGGCACCCAGCCGACCCGCGCGGCGAGCTCGGCCACGGCCTCCCAGGCCTGCGCGGACGGGTCGACCCCGGTGGGGTTGTGGCAGCAGCCCTGGAGCAGGACGACGTCGTCGCGCCGCGCCTCCCCGAGGTCGCGCAGCATGCCCGCCGTGTCGAAGCGGCCCTCGGCATCGAGCCAGCCGTACGTCCGCACGGTCAGGCCGGCGGCCTCCAGGATGGGCCGGTGGTTGACGTACGCGGGGTCGCTGATCCACACCGTCGTGCCCGGCCGCGTGCGGCAGATCAGATCGGCCAGCAGCCGCAGCGCGCCGCTGCCCGCGACCGTCTGGACGGCCACGGCCCGCTCGGCCACCCCGCCGGAACCCAGGACCATCGACAGCATCGCCCGGTTGAAGGCGGTGTTGCCGGACAGCCCCCGGTACTCCTTGGAGGCGGAGCGCTCCGCCAGGCGTATCTCGGCCTCCCGTACCGCGGCCATGACCGGGGTGCCGCCGCTCTGGTCGCGGTAGACGCCGAGGACGAGGTTCAGGCGCTCGGGCCGGGCGTCGGCGCCGTACGCCTCGGTCAGGTCCCACAGCGGGTCGACGGGCGGCGGGAGGAGCAGCTCAAGCATGGACGGGAACCTCGGGCTCGGTGCGGGTGCGGATGCGGGGGCGCCGGTTGGCGAGGGCGACGCCGGCGGTGATGAGGGGGACGCCGACGAGCACGGCCACGGTCGGGGACTCGTCGAGCAGGGGAATGGCGAGGAGGACCACGGCGACCGGGCTGAGGCTGCCCACGGTGGAGCTGCGCTCCGCGCCGAGGCTGCGGATGGCGAACGCGTACAGCAGGCCCGCACACAGACCGACCCCCAGCCCCTGCACCACCAGGAACAGGGCGATATCGCTCCCAACGGCCGACGCCAGGCCGGTGGGCAGCACTCCGGTCAGCACCAGCAGTGCCATCACCACGAACGAGGGCAGGCACAGGAGGCCGATCGATCCGACCGGATCGAGGTCCACCTCCTTCAGCCCGACGGTGTACAGGGCCCACAGCCCGCTGGCGACGAGCAGAATGCCGGCTCCGGCCAGTACCTGCGTGTTCAGCGGGACCACGTAGCGCCAGACCAGGGCGACCACGCCGACCGCGATCAGCCCGAGCCCGGCCGCCTGCGTGCCCCGGGGCAGGCCCCGGCCGCCGGCGACCATGAGCGCGGAGACGAACAGCGGGACCATCCCGGGGACGATCGAGCCGACGAACGCCGCCGAGGTCAGGGAGCCGCCGTACATCGCGGCCAGGAAGAACGGCACCCCCGCCCCGCAGGCGATCTTGAGCGCGGCTGCCGGGCGCACGGCGGCGATCCGCCGGCGCCGCCGCCACAGCGCGGGCGCCAGGACGAGGAGCGGGACGCCGAAGCGCAGCAGAGCCGCGTCCGCGGGCCGCAGGGAGGAACTGCTCAGGGCCCGGGCGCTGAGCGCGAAGGCGGCCCAGATCAGCACGGTCACCACCAGCGCCAGGGTGCCCTGTGCCTGCGGGGAGAGTCCCAGTCGGCCCGCGGCGCGGGCCGGTGTGGGCGCCGTCGCGGGCCCGGCATTCGTGGTGACCAAGGGGGCTCCTCCAGCCTCAGGGGCCGGATCCGGCCATGCAGCAACGCTAGATCTTTTGCCGGGGCAGCCGATTGCCAGTTCTGCCTCCCGGACATACGTTTGAGGCAGAATCTGCCAAGGAGTGGTGATGGACGCAGTCGATCTGCAGATCATCCGTGAGTTGCAGGCCGACGGACGGCTGTCCAACCAGGACCTCGCCGACCGGGTACGGCTGTCCCCGTCGCCCTGCCTGCGCCGGGTGCGGCGCCTGGAGGAGGCCGGTCTGATCCGCGGCTACACGGCCATGGTCGACCAGGTCGCCTTCGGCCTCCCGATCACCGTCTTCGTCCGGATACGCCTGGACCGGCACACGAAGGAAGCGGTCAGTGTCTTCGAGGAGCACGTCGCGGTCATCGAGCACATCCAGGACTGCTATCTGATGGCCGGAAGCAGCGACTACCTGCTCCGGGTGGTCATCGAGAGCCTGGAGGCGTACGAGTCGCTGGTCCGGCACCGGATCCACGCCATCCCGGGCATCGCGTCGATCGAGTCGAGCTTCGCATTCGGCAGCGTGAAGCAGTCCAGGGTCTACCCCAGCCCCGCGTGACGGGCTCGGCGGGCTGCGGCTGCGAGCACCTCCGCGGGTGGGTGGGGGGAGTCGTTGCGCGCGTGCAGACGCCGGGGAGGCTGTGGCCTCTCCGGCGTCTGTGGTGTGTGGGGGCGGTTGCCGGCCCTTGGTCAATGGGCGAGCTTCTGCTTCAGGTTCT
>NZ_JBFAJR010000013.1:0-36358 GCF_040655295.1 Streptomyces sp. NPDC050448
TCAACCTGCACCAGACAGCGGCTAGATGACCACGCCGGTAGGCCTGGGCCCGCAGACGCACCAGATCGCTACGCGCTCCGCCCGGCTTGGCGTCCTCGCCCCGCCTCTGGCTGGGCATAGGCCGCCCGCGACCGGCACAGATGCACCTTGACATGCGACCAAGGGTTGTTTGTCCCGTTTTGGCGGCCGGTCGGGAGGTGATGGACCCCTGGCAGAGTCAGGGGTTGAGAAATCCGGCACCAGACTCCGTCTGGCCCGCTTTCGCCCCCCAGACGGCCCGCAGGCGCCCGAAAAGCCCGAATAGGGTGGCGTGTGGGCGGCCTATGTCCAGCCACAGACGGCCGCCGGACGCCAAGCCGGGCGAAGCACGTAGCGATCCGACGCGTCCACGGGCCAAGGCCTACTGGCGTGGTCATCTCGCCGCTGTCTGGTGCAGGTTGACCCTGCCCGGACGCGGAAAGGGCTTCCTATGGGCCCTTGAGGGAGCCTTCCTCTCCCGTGCGCCCGTCACCGGCTGGGCTCGGTGGTCCTGGTGGGCCGGCTCCGGACGATGGGAAGCCCTCGGACACTCCACCGACCCCGGCCGACCGAAACCCCGCCCCCGGAGGTCCCGGCCGACCGTTCCGACGCGGAGCACACGACCCCCCGCCCCCGACACCCCGCCCGACCTCCTGTCCCCGAGTCGGACAGCCCCCGCCCCCGCCCCGCCCCTACCCCCACACGGGTGAAACCCCCGACCCGTCCGGACTCGTACGCCCGGCTCGTCCCGGAGGGCTCGGCATGGTGGCGGGGATCGGCGTGCCGCCGTACGCCGACGGACCGGAGATCCCCCAGGAGGACCCCATGCTCGGCACCGACTTCCGTACCGGATCGCCCAACTGGCTCGACCTCGGCAGCCCCGACACCGACGGGGCCGCCGCCTTCTACAGCTCCGTCTTCGGCTGGTCCTTCACCGCTCTGGGGCCCGAGGCCGGCGGGTACGGGTTCTTCCAGGTGGACGGAAAGACCGTCGCCGCCCTCGGGCCGCTCACGGAGGAAGGGGCGAACACCGCCTGGATGGTGCACTTCATGAGTCCGGACATCCAGGCCACCGTCAAGGCCGTCCAGTCCGGCGGCGGGAAGATCCGGATGGAGCCCATGGACGTCATGGGCGAGGGGTGGCTCGCGCAGGCCACCGACCCGCAGGGCGCAGAGTTCGCCGTGTGGCAGCCCGGGAAGACGGCCGGGCTGGGGCTGACCTCCGCCGAGAACTCCCTGGTGTGGGCGGAGCTGCACGTACCCGACCCCACCGCGGCCGTCACCTTCTACAACGGCGTCTTCGGCTGGCGCAGCCAGGAGATGGAGGCGCCCGGGATGACCTACCGCGTGCTCAGCATCAAGGACGGCGACCAGCAGCAGGCCTCCTTCGGCGGGATCGCGCCCATGGGTGACGGCGCGGGCAGTGGCGTCGAGAAGCCGCGCTGGGTGCCGTACTTCAACGTCCCGGACGTCGACGCCACCGTCTCCGCGGTCAGCGGGAACGGCGGGTCGGTGCTCATGCCCGCGGCGGACGTGCCCGACGTCGGCCGGATCGCCTGGGTGGCGGACCCGTACGGTGCCGTGTTCGCCCTGCTGAAGCCGAACCCGCAGATGTGAGCGGGGCCGGCTACCGCCCGAGGTACCTGGGCGGGCGGCGCTCCACGAAGCTCGCCACCCCCTCGTTCGCGTCGGCGGTGCTCATGTTGATCTCCTGAGCGGTGGCCTCGGCGGCCAGTGCGGCCGCCCGGCCACCGTCCAAGGAGGCGTTGACCAGCTGCTTCGTCAGTGCCAGGGCGCGGGTCGGGCCCTGCGCGAGGCGCTCCGCCCACTCCCGGGCGGTGGCCTCCAACTCCTCGCCCGGGACGACCCGGTTGACCAGGCCGAGCCGCTCGGCCTCGGCCGCCGGGACGGCGTCGCCGAAGAACATCAGCTCCTTGGCCTTCTGCGGGCCGACCAGGCGCGGGAGCAGGTACGCGCCCGCGCCGTCGGGGACCAGGCCGCGGCGGACGAACACCTCGATGAAGCGGGCCGATTCGGCCGCGATGACCAGGTCGCAGGCGAGCGCGAGGTGTGCGCCGATGCCTGCGGCCGTGCCGTTGACAGCGGCGACGACGGGCTTCTCGCAGTCGAGCACGGCGGTGATCAGGCGCTGCGCGCCGAGCCGGATCATGCGGGCCACGTCGCCGGCGACCCTCTCGCCCGGTGACGCGGGCGCGCCGCGCAGGTCGGCGCCCGCGCAGAAGCCCTTGCCGGTGGCGGTGACGACGACGGCCCGCACGGCGGGGTCGGCGGAGGCCTCGGCGAGCAGGGCGATGACGCGCTCGCGCTGGTCCCAGGTCACGGCGTTCATGGCCTCGGGACGGTTGAGGGTGATCCACGAGACGCCGTTGTCAGTGCGGTGCAGTACCAATGAATCGAGAGGGAGCTCGGCTGGTTCGGCTTGGGGGGAGTCGGTCATGGGGGTGCTGCTCCAGTTCAGGGGGCTGTCGGCCGTCACGCTTGCGGTCGTACGGGCCTTACGCGCGCGGGCACGGGCGGAATCGCGGGCGGGGGCACCAGCGGGGGCGCGGGCGGAATCGCGGGCGGGGCTGCCCCCGCCCTCACCGGCAGATCGCCAGCGCGTCCAGCGCCACCGCTCCCTGCCCGCGCGGGAGCACCATCAGCGGGTTGATGTCCAGCTCCGAGAGCGAGTCGCCCAGTTCCAGCGCCATCCGCTGGACCCGCAGGACGACCTCGACCAGCGCGTCGACATCCGCCGGGGGCGCCCCCCGGACCCCCTCCAGCAGGGCGTGGCCGCGCAGTTCGGTCAGCATCGCCCGCGCCTGGTCCTCGCCGAAGGGCGGGACGCGTACCGCCGCGTCGTGGAGCACCTCCACCAGGACCCCGCCGAGGCCGACCGTGATGGTCGGGCCGAAGAGGTCGTCCTGGGTGACGCCGACGACCATCTCCACCCCGCGTTCGACCATCTGGCAGACGAGGATGCCGTCGAGCGGGACGTTCTCGTAGCGGGCGATGTCCGTCAGCTCCCGGTACGCGTCCCGGATCTGGCTCGCCGAGGTGAGGCCGATCTTGACCAGGCCCAGCTCCGTCTTGTGGGCGAGCTGTGGTCCCGAGGCCTTCATCACCACCGGGTAGCCGACCAGGCCGGCCGCCCGCACCGCAGCCGCCGCGCTGGTCACGAGCTGCTCGCGGGGGACCCGTATCCCGTAGGCCCGCAGCAGCTGTTTCGCCGCGTGCTCGCTGAGCTGCTGGCCCGGGCGCATGAGTGCCTGCGCTTTGCGGTACGAGGGGGACGGGGTGCGCGGTGCGTCGTCGAAGGGGGAGCGGTAGCCGGTGGTGAAGCGGTGGTGGCCGAGGTAGGCGCGGACGGCGGTGATGCAGTTGCCGAAGGTGCGGAAGGTGGCCACCCGGGAGGAGCCGAGCAGGGTGGTGCGGTAGGCCTTCTCGGTGCCGACCGGGGAGCCCCAGACGACGCAGACCAGCTTGTCGCTCTCCTCGGCCGCGTCCACCAGGTCCTGGGCGAGCTTGTCGCTCATGGGCGGGAAGGGCCCGGTGATGGGGCAGATCAGCACGCCCACCGCCGGGTCGGCGAGGATCGCGTCGATGATCTTCCGGCCGCGCCAGTCGCCGACCGGGTGGCCGCCGTTGTCGACGGGGTTGGTGACGCTCAGGAACTCCGGTATCCACTGGTGGAGCTCGTCCTGCCTGGCCTGGGAGAGGGTCGGGAGGCTGAGCCCGGCCTCGGTCGCCAGGTCCGAGAAGTGGGCTCCGGTGCCGCCGGAGATGGAGTACACGACGACCCCGTCGGCCAGCGGTTTGCGGGCCCGGGCGAGCAGCGCGGCGGTGTCCTGGAGCTCGTCCAGCCCGTCGACGCGGATGACGCCGAACTGTCGCATCGCGGCGTCCACGACGGTGTCGGCCCCGGTCAGCTTCCCGGTGTGGGAGGCGGCCGTCCGGGCGCCGGTCTCGGTGCGGCCGACCTTGACGGCGACGACGGGGACGCCCGCCCGGGCGGCCCGGTCGGCGGCCAGCAGGAAGGACCGGCCGTCCTTGAGGCCCTCCACGTAGCAGGCGATGGCGCCGACCTCGGGCTGCTCGGCGAAGTAGGAGATGAAGTCGGAGGTCTCGAGGTCGGCCTCGTTGCCCGTGGGAGCCCAGTGGGAGAGCCGGATGCCCAGCTCCTGGAGGGCGTAGACGGGCCGGCCCTGGTGGCCGGACTGGGTGATCAGCGCGATGGCCGGGCCGTCGAGGTCGTCGCGGAACTTCTCGAAGGCGTTGAGGTTGGTGTTGGGGCCGAGGAGGCGAAGGCCCGATCGCCGGACCGCGGCGGCGAGCCGCGCCTGGGCGGCGGCGCCCGCGTCTCCGGTCTCGGCGAAGCCGGAGGCGAAGGCGACGGCGAACTTCACCTTGGCCTCGGCCAGTTCCTCGATCACGGGCAGCGGATCGCCGACGAGGAGGACGGCGAGGTCCACCTGCTCGGGCAGGTCGGCGACGGACGCGTGGCAGGCCAGCCCGAAGACGGTGGGGCGGGTGGGGTGCACGGGGTGGATCCGGGCGCCGACGCGCTCCGCCCAGGCGATGAGCTGGCGGGTGATGCCGGTGTTCGGTCTGCCCTCGGCGTCGGAGGCGCCGATGACGGCCACGGACTCGGGCCGGAAGAACCGGTCCAGGTCGGGGACATCGGCGTGCAGGGGCCGTCCGCTGACGTCCACCGCGACCGTGTCCGCGGCGGACGGCGCCGCCGTGGAGTGGACGGCCGTCCTGGGGGACTCGCCGCAGGCCTCGACACGTGCGCGGAAGTCGGTGGTGAGGGTGCCGTGAGTAGATCCAAGCATCGTTCCGCCCGCTCCTGCTCGATGAACTCAATAACTGACGCGTAGTCAGATTACTGAACTGACGTGCCGTCAGGAACAGTGCTGCGTAGGAAAGCTGGTGGAGGTGATGTGTGGAACGGTGACAGATCTCATCGGGGCGGGTCCAGGACCGGATTCGGCCTGTTCTGCGGGAGACCGGAAACGGCGGTCCGGGCGGCTATGCGAGCGGGTCGACCGGGCGCAGGCCGGTGTCCGGCAGGGCCTCGGCCGGCTGCCCGGCCCGGGGGCCGAGCCGGCGGGACAGGGCCTTGGCGATCTTCTCGGCGTCCAGGGCCATCTCGCGGAACATCCCGCTGATGGGGTTGGTGAAGCCGGTGAAGTACAGGCCGGGGGCCTGCGCGGGTGTGCGGGCGCCGTGCGTGCGGGGCCGCCCGCGCCCGTCGAGCACCTCCAGGTGTCCGACCAGGCCCTCCAGGCCGCGGCGGTATCCGGTGGCCGCGATCACCGAGTCCGGGGTGATCCGCGAACCGTCCGCGAGCACCACCTCGCCGCCCTCGAAAGAGGCGACGGCGGCGACCGGTTCGACCCTGCCCGTGCGGACGGCGTCGATCAGGCCGACGTCCTGGACCGGGACGGCGCCCTCCTTGACCCTGCTGTACAGGCCGGCGCCGGGGCGGGGGAGTCCGTATGCCGACAGGTCCGGCACGGAGACCTTGGCGACGAGCGCGCCGAGCCGGTCCACGAGCCGTACGGGCAGTCGCCGCACCAGGATCCCGGTGCGCTGGGCCGGCCAGCCGGCGGTGGAGCGGCGCACGATGTGCGGGGCCGTCCGCACGGCGATCCGCACCCGGGCCGCCCCGCCCTCGACCAGGTCGACGGCTATCTCGGCGCCGGTGTTGCCGATGCCGACGACGAGCACGTCCCGGCCCTCGTACGGCTTGGCGTTGCGGTAGTCGCGGGCGTGCAGCAGCCGGCCGCCGTACGTGTCGCGGCCCGGCCAGTCGGGCAGCGCGGGCGTGTGGTTGAACCCGGTGGCGACGACCACGGCCCGGGCGTCGAGCACGCGCCCGCCGGTGGCGTGCAGGAGCCAGCCGTCCCCTCCGGGAGCGGGGTCGATCCGGGTCACCTCGACGCCGCTGACGAGCTCCAGCTCGTGGAACTCGGCGTACTTCTCGAGGTAGCGCACCACGTTGTCGCGCGAGACCCACCGGCCGAACCGGCGCGGCACGGCCAGGCCCGGGAGGGCGGAGAGCCGGCGCGTGGTGTGCAGGTGGAGGCGGTCGTAGTGGTTCCGCCAGGAGGCGCCGACCGCGTCGGACTTCTCCACGACCACCGCGCGGACCCCGCGGGCGCGCAGCGCGGCAGCCGCGGCGAGGCCGCCGGGACCGGCGCCGATCACGTAGACCGGGCGGGGCTGGGTGGTCATGTCAGGGGCTGTGGGGACTCCAGGCATGAGGAGTGATCGTATCGACACACAGCGTTGATGGGTCTCGGACGAGGAGGGAATCGATTGCGGATCGGTCACGGGCGGCCGCCGGGCCCGTGCTGGGGCCTTGCGGGATCGCCCCGGATCCGCTGAACTGACGTACCGTCAGATCGAGAGGGAGGGCCGATGCAGACCGTCTGGCTCAGTGGGGCCGAGTGGCTCGCCGTGCTCCGGATAGGCCTCGGCCTGTGGTGGCTGGAGAGCTGGCGGCACAAGGACAAGAAGGGCTGGTTCGAACGCGGCACCGGCATCGCGTGGGCCGCCGACGTCGCCGGCAAGCACCGCTGGCCGCTCGTGAAGGGCGGCTTCGAGAAGGTCGTCCAGCCGCGCCCCCGCCTGATGGCGTACATCGTCGTCTACGCGGAACTCGCCCTCGGCCTCGGCCTGGTACTCGGCTTCCTGACCCCGATCGCCCTGGCCGGCGGTCTGCTCCTGAACCTGCTCTATCTGGTGCTGATGATCCACGACTGGGCCGAGCAGGGGCAGAACGCGATGATGGCGCTCATCTCGCTCGTCGCGCTCTTCGCGATGGCCTGGCAGGCCTGGTCCCTCGACGCGGCGACGGGACTGCTCCTGTGACCACGCGATACGACCTCCCCGAGATCGACGACTTCACCCGCCCCTACTGGGACGCGGCCGCCGAGGGCCGGCTCCTGCTGCGCCGCTGCGGGGACTGCGGGCGCGCCCACCACTACCCCCGGGAGTTCTGCCCGTTCTGCTGGGCCGGCGAGGACCGGGTGGCCTGGGAGCCGGCGAGCGGCCGCGCCACCCTCTACACCTGGTCGGTGATCCACCGGAACGACCTCCCCCCGTTCGGCACGCGCGTCCCGTACACGGCGGCCGTGGTCGACCTGGCCGAGGGCCCGCGGATGATGACCGAGGTGGTGGACTGCGCCCCGGCGGACCTGCGCATCGGCATGCCCCTGCAGGTGACCTTCCGCGAGGCGTCGGAGGGCATCCAGATCGCGGTCTTCCGTCCTTAAGGGCTTGCAGGGAAGCAACACCTTGATTCCGTGCAAGCCCTTAGGGCGCCGGCAGGGGGAGCGGGCGACACACCCATTCGGCCGCCAGGTACAGGAATTGCCGGGCGAATATGCCAATGTGGAGTGGGTCGAACAGACCTTCACGGTCCTGTGAATTCGAGAGGAAGTCATGACCGAGGGCGAAGTCAAGAGCCTGTTCGAGCAGATCGACGCCGATGGCGATGGGCAGATCAATATCGTCGAACTGGCGAACTACTTCAAGCGCGAAGGCCATCAGGGGCATCTCAGGGAGAAGGTCACGGCCGCCATGGCAGCGGACAGGAACCGTGACCGGGTCATCGACTTCCACGAGTTCCAGGACATGATGAAGTAAGAGAATTTCTCGGGGCTTATTCATCCTGCGCCTGTAGGACAGCCCCCGTTGGGCCTGAAAGGTCCAACGGGGGCTGTCTGCGTTCCCTCATCGCCACCGTTGCCGTACTAAGAGGTGGCGCGGATGGGCGGCAGGCGGGGCCAGCTGGCAGACGGAACAGGCCCCCGGCGGCGGCGAAGCGGCCGGCCGCTCACCGGTCGACCGGGGCGAACAGGGCATGAAGCGCTCGGGCATGACCGACGGCTACGGCATCCCGCTCGGCCGCGTCCTGCGCGACAAGGACGCCGGGGGCTCATGACGACGGCACCTGGACGGTCTGCGAATGGCGCAAATGGCGGCGCGGTCGTTCTGGCTGCGCCGCCGGACGGCCGGTGTTCGTCAGGGTGTCTTCGGGTGCCTGGTGTCTGCTGGTCTGCTGCGTGCTGTGTCGGTGGGTTCGGTGTGTGAGAGTGCGGCGAGGAGTTGCAGTTTCTCGTCGCTGTCGCTGTCCTTGTCTGGGTAGTAGACGACCAGGATGACGTCGCCTACGGGGAGTTTGTCGCGGTGGAGCCGTAGTTCACCGACGACTGGGTGGTTGACGGTGGTGGTGCCTCCGTCGAGGTTGCGGACGTCGTGTCGGGCCCACAGGGTGCGGAACCGCTGGCTGGACAGTGCGAGTTCTCCGACGAGTTCGACGAACCGGGGATTGTCGGTGTCGTCCCCGATGGTGGTGCGAAGGGTGGCGATGAAGCCGGCGGCGGCTTTCGTCCAGTCCTGGTGGAAGGCTTGTTCCTCGGGGTCGAGGAGGAGGGAACGGAGCCGGTTCTCACCGGGCCGCAGTCGCGGGGAGAGCGCGACGGCCATCGGGTTGGAGGCCAGGACGTCGAAGGCGCGTCCCTCGACGAACGCGGGGATCTGAAGGTGGGCAAGGAACTGGTGCACCCGTGCCGGTACCTGCTCGGGCCGCTTGCGGCGCGGCGTCCTTGGGCGGGCTGCCACGAGGCCGAGCAGATACGTCCGCTCGATGTCGTCGAGGTGCAGGACCCGCGCGAGTGATTCGAGGACCTGAGGAGAAGGATTCTTGTCGCGGCCCCGTTCCAGGCGCAGATAGTAATCGGCGCTGATTCCGGCGAGCAGGGCGACTTCCTCACGGCGCAGGCCCGGGACGCGGCGGTTGCCGCCGGACGGGAGCCCCGCCTGCACCGGGGAGACCAGCTCACGCCGGGCGCGGAGGTAGCTGCCGAGCCGGTTGTCCGATTCCTCATCCTTCATACCGACACCGTAATGCGGTGCGCGCGTTTCAGAGGGGGCCCTGGCAGGACCAGGGAAGACGGGGGCCCTGCCACACCCGGCGGATGCCGTCAAGACTTGCGGCATCACTGTTTGTGAAGGACAGGGACCATCGCTGAATGCGCCGCGAGCCTAAACGCCGTCGCGCCCTGAACTGAAGGGAAGATCTCGTGGATCTCTCCAACCGCACCGTTCTCATCGTCGGCGGGACCTCGGGCATCGGGCGAGAACTGGCCCGCCGGTTCGCCGCAGCGGGCAGCACCGTGGCTGTTGGCGGCCGTAGCCCGGAGGCACTCTCGGAACTCGCCCAAGAAGGCTTCGGCACTTTCGGCATCGACGTCACCGACAGTGTCTCCGTCGCACGTGCCCGCGACGCCGTGCTCGCCCAGTACGCCGAACTGGACACCGTGGTGACCATGTCGGGCGTCATGCTCCTGGAGGACCTGCGCGACTCCGCGCACTTCGAGGCGGCACGGACGACGATCGACACCAACCTGGTCGGCACCATCCGCGTCATCGATGCCTTCACCCCGCACCTGGTCGAACGCGGCGCCGGCACCTTCATCACCGTCACCTCCGGCATCGCCTTCCTGCCGTTCCCGCCCATGCCCACCTACGCCGCCTCGAAAGCTGCGGTGCACGCCTACTCCGAGGCACTGCGCGCACAACTCGACGGCACCGGCGTCAGCGTCGTCGAGCTCGTCCCCCCGGCCGTCGCCACGGCAGGACAGGAGAAAGTGAACCCGTTCGCACTGCCGCTCGACGACTTCGGCGCCGAGGTCATGCAGTTGCTCTCGCAGGACCCCACCCCTGAGGAGATCCTGGTCGACCGGGTCCTCATGCATCGCTGGGCTGAGCGCGACGGCACCTACGACGACCTCGTCGCACAGCGTTCCCAGGCCCTGACCATGCTCCCCAGCCGCCAAGGCTGACACAGCCGCTCGCCCTTTGGACCGCCATTCAGGATGGCAGCGCAGGCACAGGTCTCCCCGGTGATCACAGAGTGCCGCAACTCCGTGATCACGGAACCTGTGCCTGTTCCGTCTGCCGGCTGGCCCCGCCTGCCGCCCATCCGCGCCACCTCTAGGGCCAGAGCAGCTCGCGGACCCAGCCGGTGCCGTCCCCGTTGCGGCGGTAGTGCAGCCGGATGTGCCGGCGCGCCGCGTCGCCCTGGAAGAACTCGACCTCGGCGGCCTCCAGCACGTACCGGGTCCAGGTCGGGGCGGGGGCGTCCGGCTCGGCAGCAGCGCGCTCCCAGGCGGCCGCCGAGGCCTCGGCCAGCTCCTGCACCGAGCCCAGGACCTCGCTCTGCCGGCCCGTCAGCGCCGCCGCGAGCGCACCCCGCGAGCGGACCGCCAGGTCCGCCCGGCTCTCCTGCGGCCCGCAGGCGGTGACCCGGCCGCGGATCCGGATCTGCCGGGCCACGGCGGGCCAGTAGAACCCGAGCGCGGCATCCGGGTGCCCGGCCAGCTGCCGGCCCTTGGCGCTGGTGGCGTGCGAGGCGAAGTGCCAGCCGTGCCCGTCGGCGTCGTGCAGCATCAGGATGCGCACGTCGGGCCGCCCGTCGGCGTCCACCGTCGCCAGGCTCATCGTGTGCGGCTCCGGCTGCCCGGCCTCGGCGGCATGCAGGAACCACTCCCGGAACAGCGCCAGCGGCTCGTCCGGCGCGGCCTCCGGATCGAAGCCGGGAAGCGGGCCGTCCCATACGCGCAGGGAGTGCAGGGCGGCGTGGAACGCCTCGATCTCGTCCATTTCGTCGCTTCCGATCTCGCGGGTCATGCCGCCCATCGAACACCACGGGGGCAGCTTCGGCGTTCGCCGGAACCGAGGCCCCGTCCACTGCCGCCCGGACGGCAGCCGGCCCCGCCGGCAGCCGCTGCCCCGGACAGCCGCTGCCCCGGACAGGCGCCTGCCGCCCCGCTAACCCCGCCCCAGGATCACCGTTCCCGACGAGCAGAACCAGCCGCCCGTGCCCGACGCGAGGGCTACTTCCGGTCGGCGGCCGCCGGGTCTGGCGACCTGGCCCGCTCCCGCCTCGCCGCGGAGCTGGCGTACCGCCTCGACCAGCAGGAACAGGCCGCGCATGCCCGGGTGGCAGGCCGAGAGGCCGCCGCCGTCGGTGTTGACCGGCAGTTCCCCGTCCCGTAGGAGGCGGCCCTTCTCCACGAAGGCCCCGCCCTCGCCCTTGGCGCAGAAGCCGAGGTCCTCCAGGGTGACCAGGGTCATGTACGTGAAGGCGTCGTAGATCTCCGCGATGTCCACGTCCGCCGGTGTGAGGCCCGCCCGTTCGAAGGCCAGACGGCCCGAGACCGCCGCCGGGGACACGGTGAAGTCCTCCCATTCCGACATGGTGGTGTGGGAGACGGAGGTGCCGGAGCCCAGGATCCAGACCGGCTCCTTCGCCGTGTCCGGTACGTAGTCCTCCGCCGCCAGCAGCACCGCGCAGCCGCCGTCCGAGCGGATGCAGCAGTGCAGTTTCGTGAAGGGGTCCGCGATCATCTCGCCGGACAGGACCTCGTCCACCGTGATCGGGTCGCGGAACATCGCGTCCGGGTTGGTGGCGGCGTTCGCCCGGGCCTGGACGGCCACCGAGGCGAGCTGCTCGAGCGTCGTCCCGTACTCGTGCATGTGGCGACGCGCGGCCATCGCGTACTTGGAGATCAGGGTGTGCCCGTACGGGACCTCGAACTGGAGCGGCCCCCGCGCCCCGAACGAGAGGTTCGCGGTGCGCCGCCGCGCCTTGATGTCGGCGCGCGCCGTGGATCCGTAGACGAGCAGGACGGCGTTCGCGTGGCCGGCGGCTATCGCGTCCGCCGCGTGCGCCGCCATGACCTCCCAGGTCGATCCGCCCACCGAGGTGGAGTCGACCCAGGTGGGGCGCAGCCCCAGGTACTCGGCCACCTCGACCGGCGCGAGCGTGCCGAGGCCCGCCGAGGCGAAGCCGTCGACGACGTAGCGGTCCAGGCCGGAGTCGGCCAGAGCGCGCCGGGCGGCCTGCGCGTGCAGGGCGTACGGGGTGGGGCCGTCCACCCGGCCGCAGTCCGAGAGGGCGACGCCGACGACGGCGACCCTGCGGCGTCCTTCGCGAGGGGCGGGTGTGGGTCCAGGCGTGGGTCCAGGCATGGAGTGACGGTACATCTGACGCTCTGTCAGTTTCTAGTCCGCGCATACGGATCCCCCGCGACACCGGGGGTCCCCGCCCCCTGTGCATCTGCCGCCGCCCGCCCTAACATGACGGCCCGTCAGATACGCCCCCAGCCACCGCTGGGAGGTGCCCCCAGGAGGAGCCAGACGATGGACGCCGCCTTCACCGCGGAGCAGGACGAGATGCGCCGTACCCTGCGCGAGATCCTGGGCAAACGCTGCGGCCCGGACGAGGTCAAGGCCGCCGTCCGCACCGCCGCCGGACACGACCGCGAGCTGTGGCAGCGGCTCTCCGCGCAGCTCGGCCTGCCGGGCATCGCCGTCGCCGAGGAGTACGGGGGCGTCGGCTGCACCCCCGCCGACCTGGCGCTGGCCTGCGAGGAGACCGGGCGGGCGTTGCTGCCCTCGCCGCTGCTGGCCACCGCCGCGCTCGCCGCACCGCTGATCACCGCCCTCGGCACCGCGGCCCAGCGCTCCGCACTGCTCCCGCCGCTCGCTGCCGGCGGGCTCACCGCCGCCCTCGCCGTACCGGGGTCGGCGCTGTCCACTGCCCTGGCGCTGACCGGCGAGAACGCCCCCGGGGAGTGGGCCGGCGGGGGCCGGGCGGGCGGGGTCCAGGCCCGGACCGGCGAGGACGGCGGCTGGCGGTTGTACGGGGAGGTCGCGCAGGTGCTCGACGGGCACAGCGCCTCCGTGCTGCTGGTCGCCGCGCACACCGGCGGGTTCGCCCGGAGCCGGACGCTGCTGTTCCTCGTACGGGAGGACGCCCCCGGGCTCGTCCGGTCGCGGCAGGCCACCCTGGACGAGACCCGGCCGCAGGCCCGCATCGAACTCCGCGACACCCCGGCGGAGTTGCTCGGCACCGACATCGGCACCGACATCGGCACCGGTCACGGAAGCGGTGACGGAGCCGGTGACGGCGGAGTCCTGGCCGCGCTCGCCGCCACCGGGCGCACCGCCGCCGCCGTCCTCGCCGCCGAGGCGGTCGGCGCGGCCGGGCAGGCGCTGGCCCGCACGGTGGAGTACGTACGCCGGCGCGAGCAGTTCGGCCGGCCCGTCGGCTCGTTCCAGGCGGTCAAACACCGGCTCGCCGACCTCTACGTACACGTACAGGCAGCCCGTTCGGCGGCCTACTACGCCGCCTGGGACCCGCAGCAGAGCGGCCTCGCCCTCGCCCAGGCCCTGGAGGCGCTGCGGGTCACGGCCGGCGAGGCGATCCAGCTGCACGGCGGCATCGGCTTCACCTGGGAGCACGACGCGCACCTGTACTTCAAGCGGGCGGCGGCCGACGAGCTGCTGTTCGGCCCGGTCCACCGGCTGCGGGCGCATGCCGCCCACCGCGCGGGCCTGTTCGCCACCACACAAGAGAAGGCGGCCGTCTGATGGCGCCCGGCGTCAAGCTGATGCAGAGGGTCTCCTCGACCATGCTGTTCGCCAGGATCGCACCGCACTTCATCCCCGCCATGGACAAGGCGGTGCACAAGCTGACCCGCGGCAAGGTCATGCTCAGCGCCCGGATGCTCCCCGGCGTGATCCTGACCGCGAAGGGCGCCAAGACGGGCGAACCGCGCACCACACCGCTCGCCTGCATGCCGGAGGAGGGAGGCGTCAGCTGGCTCCTGATCGGCTCCAACTTCGGCCGCCCCGGGCACCCCGCATGGACCGGGAACCTGCTCAAGCATCCTGACGCGGACGTGAGTTGGAAGGGCCAGGACATCGCCGTACGTGCCCGGCTGCTGGCGGGCGAGGAGCGTGCGGCGGCGTGGCAGGCCGTGCTGACGTTCTGGCCGCCGTACGCGACGTACCAGGCGCGCATCGAGCGCGAGATCCGGCTGTTCCGCCTGGAGCGTCGCTGATCGCGGGCGGACTGCCGATTGCCGATGGGGGAGGGGGAAGGGGAAGAGCAGGGGAGAGAGGTGTGGGAAGGGCGGCGGACCCCCGGGGAGGGTCCGCCGTTACTTGGTCGGCTTCTTGCCGGTGATGCCCAGGTGGACGAGCAGCGCCAGGTTCGGCTTGAGCTCGGCCTGCTTGACACCCCAGGTCTGGAAGCCCTTCTGGTGCGAGGCCACCGCGGCGAGCATCGCGACCAGCGAACCCGCCATGGCGGCCGGGCTGACGTCCTTGTCGACCTTGCCCTTGGCCTGGAGCTCCTTCATCGACTCCGTGAGGGAGTTGGTGACGGAGTTCAGGATCTTCATGCGGATCTTGTAGAAGCGCTTGTCGCCCTCGGCCGCGCCGAGGTCGACGACCCGCAGGATCGCGTCGTTGCGCCGCCAGAAGTCCAGGAAACCCTCGACGAGTTCCTCGGCGGCCTGCCAGCCGGCCTTGCCGACCCAGTTGCGGCCCTCGACGAGCGCCGTCAACTGCGCGCCCTCCGTGGCCATCTCCTCGGCGATCTCCAGGACGGCGCCCTCGACGTCCGGGAAGTACTGGTAGAAGGTCGCGGGAGAGGTGCCGGCCTTGCGGGCGACGTCGATCACCTTGACGTCGCGGTAAGGCGAGGAGCTGAGCATCTCGCTGAGGCAGTCGAGGAGCTTCTGCCGCGTCGCCTGACCGCGCCGGCCGGCAACGCGGCCGTCGACGGTGCGTACTTGTCCTGTCATGCCGTCAGCTTACCGAGGGGTGATCTGCGCGCGATTCGGCCGCCTGCAAATGGGGTTACGTGACACCTGGCCTGGGCGAAGGTCGCGCCCCGGGCCGTTCCGGGTGGCCGTTTCCGGGCAGGATCCGGGCGGAATCCGGGCGGGCGAGGTGTCGTGGAGGTGCTGGTTCCGGGTGCGTCCGGGGCGGATCCGGGGCGGATCCCGGGCGGATTCCGGGTGGATCCGGTGCGAAATCCGAGCGGTATCCGGCCCGATTTCGCCCGATCTCGGGCCGCCGCCAGGCCCGAGCCCCGCCCGGTTCCGGGCCGCGCGCACCCGGCGGATCCGCCCCCGTCCGCTCTCGTCCGTCCTCGTCCGCCCACTCGGGTGACCCGCCCGCTTCCTCTCGATATCCCCCGATTAGTCTTGTCAACAGGCTGTGGACAAGACTTCGGGCAGATCATGGCTGAGGGGCAAGGGGCACAACGGAAGGAAACGGGCCATGGCCGCATTCGCGGAGGGCACACCCTGCTGGGTGGACGCCTCGCTTCCGGACGTCGAGGCGGGCAAGCGCTTCTACGGTGAGCTCTTCGGGTGGACCTTCGGCGCCGGCGCCGGCCCCGAGTACGGCGGCTACACCCAGGCCTACAGCCGCGGCCGCAACGTCGCCGCCCTCGCGCCCAAACCCGACGGCCGCATGCCGACCGTCTGGGGGATCTACCTCTACACCTCCGACGCCTACGCGTGCGCCGCCCGCATCCGCGCCTCCGGCGGCCAGATGGTGATGGACCCCCAGCCGGTGGGCCCGTACGGCGCCGCCGCGCTCGCCGCCGACCCCGGCGGGGCCGTCTTCGGCCTGTGGCAGCCCGGCACCCACCACGGCTTCGAGGCCCAGCAGGAGCCGTACACGTACTGCTGGAGCGAGGTCTACACGCGGGCCCGCGACGCGGTCGACGTGTTCTACGCCAACGTCTTCGGCTACGTCCCCGAGGACCAGGACGACGCGGGCTCGGGCGTCGAGTACCGCCTGTGGTCCCCGCCCGGCAGCCGGCCGGGGGCGGAGACCGCCGTCATGGGGCGCAGCCTGATCACCGACGCGTTCCCGGAGATCATGCCGGCGCATTTCCTCGTGTACTTCGCCGTCCCCGACTGCGACCAGTCCGTCGCGATGGTGAAGCGGCTCGGCGGCCGCGTCACCGCCGACCCCTTCGACACGCCGTACGGGCGGATCGCGGTCGTCGCCGACAACCAGGGGGCGGTGTTCGCGCTGCTCTCCGAGCCCCGGGAGAGGCCGGTGGAGTAGCGACCCCGGGCCGCCGCGCTTCGTACGTCCGTCCGCCCGGCCCGGACTGTGACGACACGGCCCCGGCGCGGGCCTGACAGAATCGGGTTGCGCGACCCCGGGCGGCGCCCGGGGTGAGACGCTGCACGGGGCCGACCGCCGTGCCGGCGCGCGTGCAGGTGGGAACGGGCCCGGCAAAGGCCCGTACGGGGAGGTGTGAGGCGAGTGGTGGAGCAGCTGACGCAGCACGACCCGAGACGGATCGGCCCCTTCGAGGTGCTGGGACGGCTCGGCGCCGGCGGCATGGGGCTGGTCTATCTCGCGCGGTCGGCATCCGGGCGCCGGGTGGCGATCAAGACGGTGCGGACCGAGCTCGCCGAGGACCAGCTGTTCCGGGTGCGCTTCACCCGCGAGGTGGAGGCGGCGCGCGCCGTGTCCGGCTTCTACACCGCGGCCGTGGTCGACGCCGATCCGCGGGCCGCCGTGCCGTGGCTGGCGACCGCGTACGTCCCGGCGCCCTCCCTGGAGGAGATCGTCAACGAGTGCGGGCCCATGCCCGCCCAGGCCGTACGGTGGCTCGCCGCCGGCATCGCCGAGGCCCTGCAGTCCATCCACGGCGCCGGCCTCGTCCACCGCGACCTGAAGCCGTCCAACGTGCTCGTCGTCGAGGACGGCCCGCGCGTGATCGACTTCGGCATCGCGAGCGGCGTCTCCAACACCCGCCTGACCATGACGAACGTCGCCGTCGGCACGCCCGCGTACATGTCGCCCGAGCAGGCGAAGGACTCGCGCAGCGTCAAGGGTGCCAGCGACGTCTTCTCGCTCGGCTCGACGCTGGTCTTCGCTGCGACCGGGCATCCGCCGTACCACGGGGCGAACCCGGTGGAGACGGTGTTCATGCTGCTGCGCGACGAGCCCAACCTGGAGGGGCTCCCGGACGAGCTGCGGCCGCTGATCGACTCCTGCATGCAGATGGACGCCACCCAGCGTCCGACCCCGGCCGACCTCCAGGCGCAGCTCGCCCCGCACCTCTTCGACGGCGGCGACGACAGCGGTACCGCCTCGGCGTGGCTGCCGGGACGGGCCGTCGCGATGATCGAGGCCCGGCGGGCGGGGCAGCGTACGGCGGCCGCGCCGGTCCCGGCTCCCGGCCGTCCTGCGGGGCGCGCCGCCGAGCCCGCCACGCACCGCCGTGAGCCGCGCGGCGGCGCCGACCCCTGGGCCGACCCGCGGACCGGCCAGGCCGTGCCCCAGCGCCCGCAGCACCCGCCGAGGCCGGCGCACTCGGCGCCGTCCGGCGAGCCGGTCCGCCTCGGCGGCTCCCCGGTGCCGATCGGGCCCGGGCCGCGCGCGAGCGCCGTGGCTCCCGCCGCCCCCGCTCCCGCCGCGGATTCGGCGACCGGCTGGGTCCGCCCGCCGGGCGGAGTGGCGGCCTCCGCGGCGGCCCCGGCCTCCTCCTCGGCGTCGGCCGTGGCGCCGGCCCCCGGCCCGGCCCCGGACGGCGGCCGCTGGCGCCCCTGGCGGTTCCGCATGTCGAACGAGGTCTGGGGCACCCCGACCGTCGCCGGAGACCTGCTGTACGTGACCTCCTTCGAGGTGCACGCGCTGGACGTGGCCAGCGGCCGCCGCCAGTTCAAGACCCGCGACGTCGCCTGGTCCATGGCCGTCGCGGACGGCCGTATCCACGCCTCCGACGGCCCCTCCCTCTACGCGCTCGACGCCGGCGACGGCTCCGAGCGGTGGCGGCTGAACGCCGACGCCTGGGTGTACGCGCTGCGCGCCGAACGGGGCACCGTCGTCACCGCCACGCGCGGGGGCGGGGTGCAGGGCTGGGAGGCCAGAGACGGCCAGAAGCTGTGGGAGCTGACCGGCGCCCAGAGCGATTTCGAGACCCCGGAGGCGGCCCCCGTCCTGCACGACGGCACGGTGTACGTGTGGCAGGACGCGCGGCTGCGCGCCCTGGACGCCCGCAGCGGCCGCGAGGCCTGGTCGTACCCGGTCGGCGACGCGGCCTCCTGCGGCAACGTCCCGGTACGGGTCACCCCGGCCCCGGACGGCAACGTCTACGTCGCCGCCGGCACCCGCGTGCTGTCCGTGGACCGGGCCTCGGGCCGGGTCCGCTGGCACTTCGAGGCCCCCGCGGTCTTCCTGGCCGCCCCGGCCTTCGCGCCGGGCGCGGCGGTCACGGGCGGCGGGGTGTACCTCGCGGACTACCTGGGCACCGTCTACGCCCTGGACGCGGCCACCGGCAAGGACCGCTGGCGCATCGCCACCGAGCCGCGGCCGTCCTCGGACCCGGTGCTGGTCGCGAACGGCAACGTCCACCTGGGCGCGGGCAGCGCGCTGTACACGCTCGACGCGGTCACCGGCACCCCGAAGTGGCGGTTCGCCGCGGGCGGCGAGATCACCGGCCCGCCGACGGTCGCGGACGGCCGCGTGCACTTCGGCTCCGCCGACCACTGCCTGTACACCCTGGACGCGGCGGGCGGCCAGCTGCGCTGGAAGCTGGCCACGGGCGGGGAGATCACGGGTGCCCCGGTGGCCGAGGCGGGCGTGGTCTATGCGTGCAGCAAGGACCGCTGCGTGTACGCCCTGGACGCCGCCAAGGGCACGGGGACGCGTACGGCCGGGTGAGGGGTTTCGGGCCCCTCCGGGTCGCGCGCAGCACCGGGAGTGACAGGATGGACCCCATGAGCAACGTTTACTTCGACATCAACATCGACGGCCAGCCCGCCGGCCGGATCGTCTTCAACCTCTTCGACGACGTCGTCCCGCAGACCGCCAAGAACTTCCGCGAGCTGGCCACCGGCGAGCACGGCTTCGGCTACGCCGGCTCGCCGTTCCACCGCGTCATCCCGCAGTTCATGCTCCAGGGTGGCGACTTCACCAACCAGAACGGCACCGGCGGCAAGAGCATCTTCGGCGAGAAGTTCGCCGACGAGAACTTCCAGCTGAAGCACGACCGCCCGTACCTGCTGTCGATGGCGAACGCCGGCCGCAACACCAACGGCTCGCAGTTCTTCATCACCACCGTCGTCACCCCGTGGCTGGACGGCAAGCACGTCGTCTTCGGCGAGGTCGTCGAGGGCACGGAGATCGTGGACGCGATCGAGAAGCTCGGCAGCCCTTCGGGCACCACCCGCGGCAAGATCGAGATCGCGGCCTCGGGCGTCATCGAAAAGGCCTGACCCCACCTGCCTGTACACGGCCGGCCGGCCCCGCCCCTCCGGGGGCCGGGGCCGCCGCCGTGCCGGTCAGAGTCCGCGCACTCCGCGCCGGGTCCACCCGGACTCAAGGACCGTGTTCCGCATCCTGGTGCCCGTGTACGTGTCCCGGAAGCGTCCCGTCGGCGGCCCCTGCCCGGTCACAGCTTGAACAGCGCTCCGCGCCAGGTCCAGCCCGCGCCGAGGACCGCCTTGCGCAGGGGATCCTTCAGCTCCTGGGTGTCGAAGGAGAACGTCTCCACCTTGTGCCTGCGGCCGTCGGGCCCCTTCTCGAACGTCCACTGCTTGGAGACCGTGTTCACCTGGCCGCGGCCCTGTGAGGCCGATGTGGCCAGCCGGGGCGTGTCTGCGACCCAGGTGACCTCCAGCTGCTCGTCGAGGGCCCGCACCTCGTGGTCGCCGGGGACCAGCCGCATCCTGACCTTGAGGGTCCTGTCCAGCTGGTACTTGACGAAGAAGCTGCGCCACGCGGGCTCCAGGACCTGCCACTCCGCCACCAGGTCGGCCTTCTCCTCGGGGCGGGCGTTGCGCACGACGTACGGCTTGTCCGGGCCGTTGACCGCGAGCAGGGCTTCCCGCACCTGCGTGGCGGTCATCGGTGCGGCCCCGCCGTCCGGGTGCGCGGTGCCGGTCAGCTTGTTCCACAATCCCATCGTCAGCCTTTCGTGGCGGTGTCCGGGCGCACGCTGCGCAGGAACTCCTGGAAGTCGCCCAGGACGCTGTCGTACTGCGCCGCGGTGGCGGTCAGGATCGTCCGGACCAGCGCCCGCTTGTGCGGGTCGGTGACGTCCGCGATCGTCATGTAGACCTGGGACTGGACGAGGTCGCGGGGCACGCCGGCGACGATGGCCGACAGGGTCAGCCGCTGCGTCAGGCCCGGTGCGTCCGGGCCGCCGATCCCGCGGCGGCCGCCCACCTCCACGGTCACCGCGGCCTCGCGTACGCGGTCGGCCGAGGCGTCGGCGAGCTCTTCCAGGGTGACCCCGTCGGCGAGGAACTCGCCGTCGATGGTGATGTTGGCGGTGAACCCGTCGTCCGGTCGGCCGTGCAGCGCGATGAAGGCGACGCCGGGGGCGCCGACTTCGTCCGGCGGGGCCGGCCGCCAGCCGTCCGGCAGGCTGAACTCGATCGGTACCGGCAGTGTCGTGGCCATTCAGGGGCCTCCTTCCTCGGAAACGTACATCAGTCGAACCAGCCCGAGACGGTGTCCTTGACCGAGCCGGCGGCGTCGCCGACCGCGTCGGCCGCATCGCCGAAGGCCTTGCCCACCTTGTGCGGGTCGACCGTGAACTCCGCGCCCACGGAGCCGCCGAGGCCGAGGGCGACTCCCACCTTGCCGCCGATGTGGAACTTGCCGTCCTCGCCCTTGCCGAAGGTCACCTTGGCCTCCGCGCCCGCGCCGGCCCAGCCTTCGGCCGTGCCGCCCGCGCCGATGCCGGCGAGCTCGCCGCCCCCGGCGACGGTGCCCTTGGCGCCGGCGAACGCCTTCGCGCCGGCGTTGAGGCCTTCCGGGCCCACTCCGGCGCTGACCGCGGCCTCGCCGCCGGCGAAGCCCTCGGCGCGCTCGTAGACGCCGGCGTACCCGTACTCCTCGCGGCCCTCGGCCAGGGCGCGGCCGCCCGCGGAGACCTCGGCCTTGCCGGTCAGTCCCTTGTCGGTGAAGCCGTAGTTCGCGGTGGCCCGGGCGCCCGCATAGGCGTCGGCGATGCCGGAGAGCTTCATCGAGCCGTCGGTGACCGAACCCTTCGCCGTGACGTGGCCGAGGTCGGCATACGCCTTGACGCCGCCCTCCTTGCCGTACTTGGTGCCCGAGACGGAGGTGCCCGCGTCGGGTCCGGTCGCCGTGACGCTGCCCTCCACACCGTCGGTCTTCGTCCCGGCCTTGGCCTCGTCGGCCTTCTTGGCGTCCTCGATGGCCTTCACGTTCGCCGCCAGGTCGCCGTCGGCGCCCGCGTTGAAGCCGCCCAAGGTCTGGTCGGCGCCCGTGATGTAGTCCTTGTTGCTGTCGGTGACGGCGCGGCCGAGGGCGGCCTTGACGTTCTGGTCGAGTTCGGCGACGGCCTTGACCCGGTCGTCGATGTGCTGCTGCCACTTGCTGACGGCGTCGCTGATGGACTTCTGACCGTCGGGGTCATGGTGGTAGGCGCTGCGCTCGGCCGCGGTGAGCTTGGCGTAGTCGAAGGCGACGTGGCCCTGTTCGGAGACGGTCATGCCGGCGGCGATCGCGTCGTCGCGGGCGCTTTCGAGCTTCTTCTTGAGGTCGGATATCTTCTCGTGCGTCTCGCGCAGGAGGCTCGCGACGGCCTTGGCCTGGGTCTGCGCGGCGGCGTACTCGTAGCGGGTGGCCTCGAAGCGGGTGTGGGCGGTTCCCGCGCTGACGCCGGTCCAGCTGTCGCCCATGGTGATCTTCTGGACGGTGTCCCCGTAGCGGGTCTCGACCTTCTTGAGCTCGTCCGCCATGCCGTCCCACTTGGTGGCGGCCGTCGTGAGCAAGCCCAGGTCGGTGGTCATGACCTCGTGATAATTGAGCACCCCAGCCCCCTACATGTGGTCCAGTTTTGACTGCGAGAGGAACTGGCTGCCCACGCCGGTGTCGTTCTGCGTGAACAGCCCAGAGGCGCCGCGCAGCGCGCCCTTCTCCGAGGACAGCCGGCCCATCAGGACCTTCACCTGCTGGTCCCAGGTGTCCGACACCGTCTTGAGGGCGGCGGCCGTCTCCCAGCTCTCGAAGCCCTTCTGGGCGGCGTTGGTGGCCTCGTCCGCGAAATCGGTGGCCTTCTTGGTGTTCGGTTCGAGCTCGGTCTCGATGGTGCCCGCCGCCGTCTTCTTCTGGGCGGGCGTCGAGGCGAAGTCCTGTCCGCCGCCCGGCGCGAAGGGGCCGTACGGGGCGCCCGGCCCGCCCGGGGCGCCGTTCAGCCGCATGCCCACCTGCTGGTCCGTGACGCCCGTTTGCGCCCGGCCCCACTCCTGGCCGAAATCTGCTGCCATGCTGGTATCTCCCCCGTTGGAAGGCCCCGGTCATATGCATGCCAACCACGCGCGGGGCCAGGCGGCTCCGATGCCCGGTTCGGGCTTCCTGCCGCCGTGATCGGGAGGACGCGACCCGGCGTCGGGCGGTTGCGGAATTTCTGCCTCCGCTCAGGACGGGAACGTCCGCACCGCCGGCGGGCCCGCGAGCAGGGACTCGGTTCGAGCCGGCGCGTGCGCCAGGTGCGGGGAGGTCAGGTGGGCCTGCCAGGAGGCCTCGTCCCATTCCTCCCTTCGAGGGCGCCGCGGGCACCGTCGACCGGACTTCCGTCCGCGTCACCCTCAAGCCGCACGAGACCCAGACGGTCACCGCGGCGATGGCGAGCCCCGGCAAGGCCGGCGACGTACAGCGCTGCCAGGTCGGCAAGATCGGCTGACCCGCCCGGGCGGGCGGCCCGGGCGGCCACCGCTCAGCGGACCCGCGGCTCCGGGGCCGCCCGGCGCCCGGTGAACAGGTCCGCCTGCCGCTCCGGCGGGAGGTTGCCCAGCGAGATCAGCGCCGGGGCCTGGGCCAGCGCCTGCTGCAGCGCCGCCTGCTTCGCCGACCACAGGGCCCGTACGGTGCCCTGCACGGCCTCCGTCGGGTACCCGGCCAGGGTCTGCGCCGCCCGCAGCGCCGCCGGGAGCAGCTCGTGCGGCGCCGTCAGCTCCGAGACCAGGCCGATCTCGTACGCCCGCTGCGCGGAGAGCCGTTCCGCCGTCCCCATCAGGGACATCCGGGCGGCCTCCCCGAACGGCATCCGCTGCGCCATGTAGATCGCCTCGTAGGCGCTGACCATCCCGTACGCCGTGTGGGGGTCGAAGTACGTGGCGGCCCGGGAGGAGACGATGAACTCCGACTCGCCCAGCAGGTAGAACGCCCCGCCGCACGCCATGCCGTTGACGGCGGCGACCACCGGCTTCCACAGGTCGTTCGCCTTCGGGCCGACGGACAGCAGCGGGTCGTCGACCGAGTACGGGGAGGCGGGCTGCGGGACGGAGACGCCGCGGTCGATGCCCGTGCAGAACGCGGCCGGGCCCGCCCCCGTCAGCACGACCGCGCGGACGTCCTCCGCATGCCGGAACTCCCGCCACACCGCGGTCAGTTCGGCGGCCGTCGCCAGGTCGATGGCATTGTGCCTGCGCTCCCGGTCCAGGGTGACGACCGCGACCCCGCCCGCCTTGTCCCGCTCCACCCGTACCGTCATGGCTTCTCCAGTACCCAGCGCGGCACGCTGATCCCGCCGGTCTCGGTGAACACCACCTGGACCCGGGCTCCGATGCGCAGCCGGGCCGGGTCCACCGAGTTCAGCGGGGCGTCGGGGGAGGCGACCAGGTTTCCGGCGAGGCGGATGTGCGGGGCGTCGGCGAGCTCGACGAGGATCACGTTGTACGGGGCCTGTGCGGCGTAAGCGGGAAGCAGCGGCGGGTGCGGCCGGACGTAGGACCAGATGCGGCCGCGGCCGCTCATCGGGCGCCACTCGGAGTCGAACGACTGGCAGTGCGGGCAGCAGGGTCTCGGCGGGAAGCGGAGCCGGCCGCACGCGGTGCAGGCCTGGATGCGGAGTTCGCCCCGGGCGGCGTACTCCCAGAAGGGGGCGCCGTCCTCGTCGGGGACCGGGAGGAGCAGTTCGTCGGCCGTGGCCGGGGTCGTCGTCATGGTCGCTCGCTCCTCAGGCTCGCAGCAGGATCGCGGACGTCGGGACACCCTCGCCCGCCGTCACCAGGCAGGTCGCGGCATCCGGCACCTGGGCGGTGGAGCTGCCCCGGAGCTGCTTGACGCCCTCGTTGATCAGGTTGAAGCCGTGCACGTAGGCCTCGGACAGACCGCCGCCGCCCGTGTTGATCGGGAGCCGGCCGCCGATCTCCAGGGCCCCGCCCTCGGTGAACGCGGCGCCCTCGCCGCGCCCGCAGAAGCCGTATCCCTCCAGCGACAGCGGGATCAGCGGGGTGAAGGCGTCGTAGATCTGGGCCACGTCGACGTCCCGCGGTCCGAAGTCGGCGTGCTTCCACAGGTGCCGGGCGGCGGTCCAGGCGGGGCCGGTCAGCGGGTCGTCGTTCCAGTAGTTGACCATGCCGTGGTGCTGGGCGGGCAGGCCTTGGGCGACGGAGTGGACGTACACGGGCCTGTGGCGGCAGTCGCGGGCCCGCTCGGCGGAGACGATCACGCAGGCGAGGGCCCCGTCGGTCTCCAGGCAGTTGTCGAAGAGGCAGAGCGGGTCGCTGATCATGCGGGAGGTCATGTACATCTCGCGGGTCAGCGGGCGTTCGTACATCATCGCGGCGGGGTTCTCGTTGGCCCGGTTGCGGCAGGCCATGGCGACGTTGAAGAGGTGGTCGCGGGTGGCGCCGTACTCGTGCATGTACCGGCGGGCCAGCATGCCGATCTCGTCGGCGGGGCGCAGCAGGCCGAAGGGGCGGGTCCACTGGCCGGGGGTGGGCAGCTGGACGGCGGTGTTCTTCCAGGGGCGCGGGCCGGAGCCGCGTTTGCGCGAGCGCCAGGCGACGCCGACGCTCGCCTGGCCGGTGGCGACGGCGGCCGCGAGGTGGCCGACGGTGGCGCAGCTGCCGCCGCCGCCGTAGCCGATCTTGGAGAAGAAGGTGACGTCGCCGGCGCCGACGGCCTTGGCGACCTCGACCTCGTCGGTCTCCTCCATCGTGTACGAGGAGAAGGCGTCGATCTCGCAGGGGGCGATCCCGGCGTCCGCGAGGGCGGCCAGAATCGCACGGCAGGCCAATTCCTTCTCGGACTCGTGGAGTTGTCTGGCAAAGGCGGTCTGGCCGATCCCGACTATCGCCGTAGCGTCCTTGAGTGTTGCCGCCATCGCCACCTCCGGGGCTGCGCCAGTGCTGACAGCCGCGAAGGCTACAGCTAATCTGACGGATAGTCAGCTACCGGGAGGGGAGTGCGATGAGCGAAGACGCGCGGGGTGATCTGCGCTGGGGCAGCATCGCGGGACTGGTGCACGCGGCGGCCGGGCAGTACGCCGACCGCGAGGCCGTCGTCGACGGGCGCGTCCGCATCAGCTACGCGCAGCTCGGCGAGCGCGTCGAACGCGCCGCGGCCGCCGTCATCGCCGCCGGGGCCGAGCCGGGGGACCGGGTCGCCGTCTGGGCCCCCAACACCCTGGAGTGGATCGTCTCCGCGCTCGGCGCCGTCTCGGCGGGCGCCGTACTCGTCCCCCTCAACACCCGTTTCAAGGGCTCGGAAGCGGCGTACGTCCTGCGGCGCAGCCGGGCCAGGCTCCTGTTCGTCACGGGAACCTTCCTCGGCACCTCGTACGTCGCCTCCCTGCGCCGGGCCGCCGCCGAAGGGGAGGGCCGGGGCCCGCTGCCCGGGCTGCCGCACCTCGAACAGGTCGTCGTCCTCGCCGAGGACGCCCCGCACGACTTCCGCACCTGGAAGGACTTCCTGGCCGGAGGGGACGGCGTCAGCGCCGGGACCGTGCGCGAGCGCGCCCAGTCGATCCGCCCCGAGGCGCCCTCCGACATCATCTTCACCTCCGGCACCACCGGCAGCCCCAAGGGCGCCGTCATCACCCACGCCCAGTCCCTGCGCTGCTACGACGTGTGGAGCGAGCTCGCCGGACTGCGCGAGGGCGACCGCTACCTGATCGTGAACCCCTTCTTCCACACCTTCGGCTACAAGGCCGGCATCATCGCCTGCCTGATGCGCGGGGCCACGATGGTCCCGCAGCCCGTCTTCAACGTGGACACCGTCCTCGCCAACATCGCCGCCGAGCGGATCTCCGTACTCCCCGGCCCGCCCACCCTCCACCAGTCCCTCCTCGACCACCCCCAGCGCGACCACCACGACCTGTCCGCCCTCCGCCTGGTCGTCACCGGCGCCGCCGTCGTCCCGCTCCAGCTCGTCGAGCGGCTGCGCGGCGAACTGCACATATCCACCGTGCTCACCGCGTACGGGCTCTCCGAGGCCAGCGGCATCGTCACGATGTGCCGCCGCGGCGACCCGGCCGAGGTCATCGCATCGACCTCGGGACGGGCCATCCCGGGCACGCAGGTGAAGATCGCCGACCGGCACGGCTACGCCCAGATCGCCGGCACGGCGGGCGAGGTGTGGGTCCGCGGCCACCACGTCATGCAGGGCTACTTCGAGGACCCGGCCGAGACCGCCGCGGCCGTCACCCCCGAGGGCTGGCTGCGCACCGGCGACGTCGGGGTCCTCGACACCGACGGCAACCTGCGCATCACCGACCGGATCAAGGACATGTTCATCGTCGGCGGGTTCAACGCCTACCCCGCCGAGATCGAGCAACTCCTCGGCCTGCACCCGGACCTCGCCGACGTCGCCGTCGTCGGCGTCCCCGACCCGCGCCTCGGCGAGGTCGGCAAGGCGTACGCGGTGCGCCGCCCCGGCTCCACCCTCACCGCCGACGACCTGATCGCCTGGTCCCGGCGGGAGATGGCCAACTACAAGGTCCCGCGGAGCGTCGAGTTCGTCGCCGAACTGCCGCGCAACGCGAGCGGAAAGGTCCTCAAACGCGAACTCCGCTCCCGCCCGGTCAAGGGGTGAGGGCGCCCAGGTCGATGTCCACGGGGAACGGGACCGTCACCTTGAGCCGGTCACGATGGATCCCGGTCGGGACGTACGACCGGGTGACCGTGTCCAGCTCGTAGACGTGCACGGTGGGCTCGCCCTCCTCGTCCTCGACCCGCCAGAAGTGGGGAATCCCGGCCTGGGCGTACTTGAACGGCTTGATGGAGCGATCGCGGTCTGCCGACTCCTCGGACACCACTTCGATCACCAGGGCGACCTCGTCCGGGAGGTAGCGGGTGCGGTCGGGGTCGTAGGCGACCGTCGCAGCCAGAACGTCCGGTTCGGGGCGGCTCCTCTTGTCGAGGCGGATGGTCATCTCCCGTGCGATCTCGATGCCCTCGGGCGCGGCCTGCCGCAGGCTGAAGGTCAGGTTCTCCACGAGCCGGGAGTGCCAGTTCCGCTGCGGGGACACCATGAAGATCAGCGCTCCGTCGATGAGCTCGGTGTGCCGGGGTGCCTGGGGCCAGTTGTCGAGGTCGTCCGCTTCCCAGCCGCTCGGGCGGGGCGGGAGCATCCATTCGGGGAGCTCGGCCGCCATGGTGTCCTCCAGTCGGTGCTGAGTCAGCCTACTCGGCAGCATGCTTCCGTACCGGCGCTCTAGCCGGGTTTCCGGGCCAGGAGCAGCCGCCAGCGCGGGGTTCCGTCGTCCCGGCGGCCGAAGTGCTCCAGCGGGACGGTCTCCACCGTGAAACCGGCCGCCTGCAGATCGGCGCGGACGCCGCCCAGCGGGAAGGTCCGGTAGTACATGACGAACGGCGGCCGCCACACGGCGTTCCGCACCCGCATCGCGGCGTCGAAACCGGCCACGGCCCACCACACGGGAGAGGTCGGCGGGATCGGCGCCCCGATCGGGAAGGCGAAGACGCCGCCCGGGCGCAGGGCGGCGTGCACGCCGGAGAAGAGGGCGGGCCGCTCGGCCTGGAGGAAGTGCCCGAAGGCCCCGAAGCTGACGGCCAGGTCGTACGAGCCGGCCAGCTCGGGCGGCAGCGCCCGCGCGTCGGCCCGTACGAGGCCGATGCGCTCGCCGGGGTGCGCCCGCGCGGCCTCGGCCAGCATGCCCGCGCTCAGGTCCACCCCGGTCACCCGGTCCCGGCACAGCCGCCGCAGCATCCCCAGCCCCGCGCCGGTCCCGCAGCACACGTCCAGCCCGTCCCCGAAGGACCCCTCGAGCTGGGCGAGCGTCTCCTCGACGGCGTCGAGCATGCGGTCGGGGGTGCGGAAGGGGGTCTGGTCGAACTTGGGCGAGAGCAGGTCGTACCCGCGCTCGACGGACGAGAGGGCCTGCACGGCGAGCTCGCGGACGGTCGGTCCCTTTGAGGTGAACACAGGCCCAGCCTAGTGACGGGACGCCGGGCCGCTCGCGTCCGTCGAACACGGACATGCGACGGCGGCCGCGGTGGCTCCCCCTCCGGGCCACCGCGGCCGCCGTCCTTGTTGTGCTCCCCCGTTGGTCCCCCGTGACCCCCGTTGGGTTCCCCCGTGTCCCCCGTGGTCCCCCCCCGTTGGTCCCGGTCCCCCCGTATCCCCCGTTGGTCCCGGTCCCCCCCCATATCCCCCGTGGGACTGTCCCCCGTATCCCCCGTGGGACGTCTTACGGACGCGGGCCGGACGCGTGGTTGTCCAGCGTCACGATCTCCTCGTCCGAAGCGTGGTTGTCGAGCGGTTTGATCTCGATGCCGGAGGCGTGGTTGTCCATCGGCGTGATGTCGACGCCCGTGCTCCCCGCGTTGTCGAGCGGCTTGATCTCGATGCCGGACGCGTGGTTGTCCATCGGCCTGATGTCGCCGTCGTTCGGCAGGATGTTCTCGTTCGTCGTCATCGGTTCTCCTGATGGATGGGTCGGGCCCGTTCGGCGATTCCCCCGCGGACCGCCGAACGGGTGGTCCTCCAGCCGACTCTCGCGCCCCCCGACGCGGTGAGTCGATGTACCCATGGTGGCGGGCGGCGATAAACGAACGATGAATGCCTCGTTCAACCGCCGATCGGCACAGCTCAGGCCGCTATCTCCGAAGCCAGCAGGGCTTGCACCTCGGCCAGTTCCGCCGATTTCAGCTGCTGGAAGACGACCTCGGCATCCCGCCAGCACACCCGCGCCCGGTCCCGCTGCCCGAGCCTGCGCAGCGCCTTGCCCAGCACCGTCAGCACGGTCGCCCGGCGCCACTCCCCGCCGATCCCGCGCAGCGCGATGGCCTGCTCGGCATGTGCGGCGGCCAGCGTGGGCCGGTGCGCCGCCAGGTGGGCCTCGGCGAGCCGGTAGTGCGTCACGCCCTCCCACAGCGGCTGCCGGTTGTCGTGGAAGAGCGAGAGCGCCTCGGTGAGCTGCGCCTGCGCCTCGCCGAGCCGCCCGGCCTGGGTGAGGGCGATGCCCAGCGCGTAGCGGCCGTTGGCCAGGCGCAGGGTCAGGCCCATCCGGTCGTATATGGCGATGCCCTGCTCGGCGAGGTCGATGGCGCTGGTCATCCGGCCCAGTTCGACGTGGATCCGGGAGAGGTTGCACAGCGCGCTGGCCTCGCCGATGTGGTTGCCGTCGGCGCGGAAGTTCTCGATGGCCTCCAGCAGGTACCGCTCGCCGTCGGCGTGCCGGCCCTGGTAGAGGGCGATGATCCCGCGGTCGTTGGGCGCCCAGCAGCTGGGCAGCGGGTCGCCGGCCTCACGGGCCAGGACCGTCGCCTGCCGGGCCTCGTCGTCGGCCTCGTCGAACCGGCCCGCGACCAGATGGACGTTGGTGAGGGTGGTCCGGGCCCGGCCCTCCGCGTGCGGGTCCTTCGCGGCGTGCGCGGCGTCGCGCAGGGCCACGGCCGCGGACTCGTACTGCTTGGAGTTCGCCCCCGACTCGGCGAGGTCCTTGGCGGCCCACAGCAGGTCCACGGCCCGGCGCAGCACATCGGCCTGCCCGGTCCGGCGTACGGAGGCCTGCCGCACGCAGGCCAGCAGCGGGTCCGCCTCGGCGTAGAGCCAGTCCAGTGCGGCCCGCGGCTCGGCGAAGCGCAGTCCGGGGTAGTGGGTGGCGGACAGGTGTGCGGGGAGCCGGTCGCCGGGGCGCTCCACCGCGTACACCGCGGAGGCGGTGGCGAGGTAGAAGTCCAGCAGCCGGTCCAGGGCGGCGTCCCGCCCGCTCGGCGGCTGCTCGTCGCGTTCCGCGCAGGCACGCGCGTAGAGGCGTACGAGGTCGTGGAAGCGGTAGCGGCCGGGCGCGGCCGATTCGAGGAGGGAGCAGTCCACTAAAGCCTCGAGGAGGTCCTCGGTGTCGTGCTCGGGCCGGTCGAGTACGGCGGCTGCCGCGGCCAGGGAGATGTCGGGCCCGTCGGCGAGGCCGAGGAGGCGGAACGCGCGCTGCTGGGCGGGCTCGAGCTGGCCGTAGCCCAGCTCGAAGGTGGCTTTGACGGCGAGGTCGCCGGCCTGGAGCTCGTCGAGGCGGCGGCGCCCGTCGGCGAGCTTCGCGGCGAGGACGGAGACGGTCCAGGTGCGGCGGGCGGCGAGCCGGGAGGCGGCGATGCGGATGGCGAGCGGCAGGAAGCCGCAGGCGCCGACCACGTCGAGGGCGGCCTGGCGTTCGGCGCCGACGCGCTCCGCGCCCACGATCCGGGTGAACAGCTGGAGGGCCTCCTCGGGGCTCATCACGTCGAGGTCGACGAGATGGGCCCCGGCGAGGCCCGCCATGCGGACCCGGCTGGTGACCAGGGCGGCGCAGCCCGCGGTGCCCGGCAGCAGCGGGCGGACCTGGGCGGCGTCGCGGGCGTTGTCGAGGAGGACCAGGACCCGGCGGCCGTCGAGCGTGGAACGGTAGAGCGCGGCCCGTTCGGCGGCGGTGTCCGGGATGGCCGTGTCGGGGGTGCCGAGGGCGCGCAGGAAGGAGCCGAGGACGGCGACGGGCTCGGCGGGCCGCGGCTCGGTGCCCTGGAGGTCGACGTAGAGCTGGCCGTCGGGGAAGTGCGGGCGGGCGGCGTGCGCGACGTGCACGGCGAGGGTGGTCTTGCCGACGCCGCCGATGCCGGCGAGCGCGGAGACGGCCATGACCTGGCCCCCGACGCCGGACAGGATCTCGCCGAGCTCGTTGACGAAGGTGGCGCGACCGGTGAAGTCGGCGACGGTGGCGGGCAATTGAGCGGGCCTTACGGGTACGGGCGCGGCGGCCGGGGCCGGGTCTTCGGCACGGGCGAGTTCGGCGTCTGCCCGCAGGATGCGCTGCTGGAGCGCGGAGAGTTCGGGGCGGGGGTCGACGCCGAGTTCGTCGGCGAGGAGGCGGCGGGTGTCGGCGTACACGGCGAGCGCTTCGGCCTGCCGGCCGCTGCGGTACAGGGCGAGCATGAGGAGTTCGCGCAGCCGCTCGCGCAGCGGGTGGGCGGCGGTGAGGGCGGTGAGCTCGGAGACGGCCTCGGCGTGGTGGCCGAGCTCGAGGTCGAGGTCGAGGCGGGTCTCCAGCAGCTGGAGGTGCCACTCGGCGAGCCGGGTGCGCTCGGTCTCGGCGTGCGGGCCGGGGACCCCGGCGAGCGGCTCGCCGTCCCACAGGTCGAGGGCGCGGGTGAGCAGCGTACGGGCGAGGGTGCGGTCGCCTCCGGTGCGGGCCTGATCGGCATCGGCGGCGAGGCTGCGGGCGATGCCGAGGTCGAGGGCGCCGGTGGGGGTGTGGATGGCGTAGCCGCCGGACTCGGTGACGAGCATGCCGGGCGCGAGGACCTTGCGCAGCCGGGAGGCGTACGTACGGATGGTGGCGAGGGCCTGCTGCGGCGGATCCTCGCCCCAGATGGCGTCGATCAGCTCGGGCGCGGTGGCGGTACGGCCGCCGCGCAGGAGGAGCGCGGCGAGCAGGGCGCGCTGCTGGGGGGTGCCGGAGGGGAGGGCCTCGCTGCCGCGCCAGGCGCGGATCGGCCCGAGGACGGCGAAGCGGGTGCCTGCGGCGGCCGGACCGGCGTCTGCCTCGGCTGCGGCCTCGGCCTCGGCTGCGGCTGCGGGGGCGGTGTCCGGCGTCCGGGGCCCGGAAGCGGTGGTGTTCAAGGCCTCCTCGACGGCGGGGGTGTCGGCGGCGGGAACCGCCGGGGCGTCGGTCCGCGCCCCGGCCAGGGCGTCGGCGGGAGCGCCGACGGCGGGGTCCGGGGTGCCGGCCTTGGCGTCCACGGTGTCCATGGTGTCCGGTGTGGCGGCGGGGCTGCCGGGAGGGGGTCCGGCCGTGGTGTCCGGCGCGGCAGCGAAATGGCGCCGGGCTGCCTCGGGGTGGTTCCGCTGGTGCGGGATGGCCGGTATGCCGTCCATCTGTCGTCCCCCCTGCCTTCCGTCGGTGTAAGGGCCAGTCTGCCCTGTGTTGCGCTTACCCGTCAGCCCGTGTCGGACCGATCCCTTCCCAATCGCCGCCCAACTAGCTGACGGTTCGTCAGATTGACGCTACCGTGGGAACCATGGAGACCTTCCCGAAGATCATCTCGGTGGACGACCACACGGTTGAGCCTCCCCACGTCTGGCGGGACCGGCTCCCGTCCAAGTACCAGGACACCGGCCCCCGGATCGTCCGCGCCCCCTTGAAGGAAATGACCTTCCTCGGCGGCAGGTTCGCCCCCGTGATGGGCGCCAAGGGCGACGACGGTCCGATCGGCGACTGGTGGGTCTACGAGGACCTGCACCGTCCCCTCACCCGGCTCGACACCGCCGTCGGCTACGACCGCGACGAGATCAGGCTGGAGGTGATCACGTACGAGCAGATGCGCCCGGGATCCTTCTCGGTCCCCGACCGCCTCGCGGACATGGACGTCAACCACGTCCAGTCGGCGCTCTGCTTCCCGACCTTCCCCCGCTTCTGCGGCCAGACCTTCACCGAGGCCAAGGACCGCGAGCTCGGGCTGCTCGGCGTACGGGCGTACAACGACTGGATGGTGGAGGAGTGGTGCGGCCCCGAGGCGCGGGGCCGGCTCATCCCGCTCACCCTCATCCCGCTGTGGGACGCCCGGCTGGCCGCCGCCGAGGTCCGCCGCAACGCGGCGCGGGGCGTGCGCGCGGTCGCCTTCTCCGAGATACCCCCGCACCTGGGGCTGCCCTCCATCCACACCGACGAGTGGGACCCCTTCCTCGAGGCGTGCAACGAGACCGGGACGGTCATCGCCATGCACATCGGCTCCTCGTCGAGGATGCCGTCCACCTCGGCGGACGCCCCGCCCGCGGTCGGCTCCACCATCACCTTCGCCAACTGCTGCTTCTCGATGGTCGACTGGCTGATGAGCGGCAAGTTCGAGCGCTTCCCCAACCTGAGGATCATGTACGCGGAGGGCCAGATCGGCTGGATCCCGTACATCCTGGAACGCGCGAACGTGGTCTGGGAGGAGAACCGAGCCTGGGGCGGCGTCGCCGACAAGGTCCACCGCCCGCCGTCGGAGCTCTTCGCGGAGCACGTCTTCGGGTGCTTCTTCGACGACCCCTTCGGGCTGAAGAACCTCGACTCGATCGGGGTTGCCAACGTCCTCTACGAGACGGACTACCCGCACTCCGACTCCACCTGGCCCAAGTCCCGTGAGGTCGGCGAAGCCCAGATGGGCCACCTCGACCCCGCCGTGGTGGACCGCATCGTCCGCGGCAACGCGATCGACCTCCTCGGCCTGACCTCGGAGGGCCTCTGGCCGGGGGCGGGGGCGTAGTACCTGCCCGGTGGGGCGGGGTGGTCAGGTGACGGAGCCGACCGCCACCCGGTTGTCCTCGGCCTCCGCGGCGGTCGGCCACTGCGGCACGTCCCGGCGACGCCGCACGAGCGCGGACAGTGGGCTCGGCGGCGGGCGGGCCGGATCTGGCCGGGTCGCCCCTTGCGGCGAACCTGAACATCAGGGCATGCTTCGCCGGAGCAAAGTTGGAGGGGCGGTGGCGGTGGACAAGCGGACCGTGGTGACCGGGGTGTTGTGCGCGGTGGCGGCGCTGGGCGCGTCCGCCGCCATGACGAAGGTGGTGCCGGCCGCGGAGGGCCGGCCGGAGGTGCACGCCAAGGCGGCGGCCCCGGCGAAGCCCTCGCCGAGCCCGTCTTCGCAATCGCAATCGGCGAAGCAGCCGCAGCTGAGCACCTCGGGAACGCCCCGGCCGGGCAGCCCCGCGGCCTTCACCGGGGCCCTGTTCGAGGGCGGCGTGCAGGGCGATCACTTCTGTACCGCCACCGTGGTGCACAGCCCGGGGAAGAACCTGATCGCCACCGCAGGGCACTGCCTGCTCTCCGGGAAGACCGGCGACGGGGGGGCGTCCTTCGCACCCGCGTACGCGAACGGCGGGGCCCCGTACGGCGCCTGGACGATCGAGGAGGTCTTCGAGGACCCCCGCTGGTCCGACGGTTCGGACGACGACTACGACCTCGCCTTCGCCCGCCTCGCCCCGGACGCCGCCGGCCGCAACATCGAAGACGTCACGGGCGCCGCAACCCTGGACACCACGGGCCGCTCGGGCGAGGAGATCACCGTCACCGGCTACCCGGCCGACCGCAAGGTCCCGCGCACGTGCACGGCGTCGGCGATCCGCGAGACCCCGACGCAGCAGCGCTTCGACTGCGCGGACTTCCCGGGCGGCACGAGCGGCAGCGCCTGGCTCGCCCGCGACGGCAAGATCATCGGCGTTCTGACGGGCGGCGACACGGACGACGTCTCGACGAGCACGATCCTGGGCGAGTACGCGGCGACGCTGTACGCGAAGGCGAGCGCCGCGGCCCGGTGAGCCGGCGCTCCGGCCGGGGCGGCGGGACGGCTGACGGGGCTGACGTGGCCTCAGGGGCGCTCGCCCAGCACGTCCAGGTAGTGCGCGTTGTACATGAAGCCCAGGATGTTGCCGAACGGGTCGACCACCGAGGCGGTGACGAAGCCCGTTCCGCGCTCCGTGGGCGGCTGGTACTGCTTCGCGCCCATGGACAGCAGCTTCTCGAGCGTCGCTTCCACGTCGTCGACGTGCCAGTACGCGACGGCCCCGCCCGGCTCGGCGGGCGCGCCGGCGGGCGCGTGGCGGCGGTCGATCAGCCCGAGCTCGTGCTGGTAGTCGCCGAGCCGGAACTCGGCGTAGCCCGGCCGCTCGAAGTACGGTCCGGTGCCGAGGAGTTCGGTGTACCAGGCCTTGGCCGCGTCCAGATCGGCGGCCCAGAAACTGACGGTGGTCAGACCTCGCAGCATGGAAGCTCCCTCGCTCGCTGCCGATGCCAGGACTCTAAGGGCTGTCCCGTACTCCCCGGCGGATCAGCGCGCGGCGTCAGGTGCGGTGCATCGCAAGGCGGAGGGCCGTCCTCAGGCCGGGCGTATTCGGGCGATCCGACAGCGCGGAGAGGTGCCGTAGCCGGCGTCGCGCGCCCGCCGGGGATTGCGGGACGGCGGCCCTTGGGCGTCAAGTAGCGCGGTTCCCGCCCGCGTTGGCCCGGTGTCGCGCGGCGTTTTCCGTCAGATCACGAGCCCGAGGTGGACCGGCTCGGCCGGCGTGTCCGCCAGCAGGTCCGCGAGCCGCGGCGGCCACAGCGGCTCACCGAGCGAGGCCAGCGCCTGCTGCGACAGCCAGCGCCAGTGGGCGTCGGGGGACTCGGGGACGGGATCGCGGCGGGGGCCCGTGGTGACGTAGATGTGCTCGTGCTGGCGGACGGGGATCCCCTGGTGGGTGAAGTCGTGCTCCCAGGTGCACAGCAGCCGCTGCGGCTCGAGGTCGGTCCACCCGGTCTCCTCCCGCAACTCCCGCCGCACGCACTCCTGCGGAGTCTCCCCGGGATCGATCCCGCCGCCGGGCGGCAGCCAGTGAATGCCGACCTCGATGTTGTTCTCACGGAAGAGGAACACCGAACCGGTGGGGGAGAGGACGACAATGCGGGCTGCCTGCCGGGGAGTTCTCATCCGATCATCGTACGGCGGCACTGCTCGGGGGAGGAGGGTTCGGCGTGCGGAGATCGGCGGGTGACGCCGACCGCTGCAAGTGACGTACCTCACAGGCGAAATCTCGCCACGTTGTCCAGATATGGCGCACTGATGCGGATCTGGAAATCGGCCATGCGTACGTATGATGACGCGTCAAATCGCAGTAACGCTATGGAAGGCGACCCCGACCCATGAGGATTTCCATCTCCAAGAAGGCCGTTGCGGTGACGACCGCCTCGATCGCCCTCGCCCTGGGTCTGTCCGGGAACGCCAGCGCCGCCGCGTACGACGGCCAGGACCCGATCTCAAGCGGTTGCGCGAACACCGCGATCACCGCGAAGTCGAGCGCGATCTACGTCGGCAGCACCCAGGTCGGCACGATCGAGCTGCGCTACAGCACCGCCTGCCGCACCGTCTGGGGCCGTGTGCGGTCCACGGGTCCCTATGGCCACGCCACGGTCACGCGCACCTCGGACTACGAGTGGAACTACTGCGGCAGCCTGTCGTGGAACTCCTCCATGGGGCAGTACTCCTGCTACACCACCATGCTGAACGACGCGGGCGTCTCGTCCTACGCAACGGGCGCCGCCTCGGCGTCCAACGGCTACAACTCGGACGACGTCCAGACCGGCTCCTACTGAGCCACCGCGGAGCTCCCGGCGCACGCACGCCGGGAGCTCCGCCCCGCCGGGGCGCCCCCGCCGGCGGGGGGGGGGGGCGGCGGGGGGGCGTGCACCACGGGGTACGGCAGTACAGGGGAGGGGGGTGGGGGGTTGGGG